>CAUOMQ010000152.1:0-6361 GCA_963456805.1 uncultured Neisseria sp.
CGTACACGGCGGGCGTTGCCGCCTTGTCTCATTTTTATTTTAATCCACTATATCTTTTAGGAGGGCGAACGGCTGCAAAAAAACGCACCTTGTTTAAAGGTGCGTTTTTGACGGGATATCAATAGCGTTCTTGAACAAATCAGAATTTGGCGCCTGATTGGTTTGCCATGTAGTCGACCGCTGCTTTGACTTCATCGTCGCTCAGGCCGGCGTTGCCGCCTTTTGCAGGCATGGCGTTGAAGCCTTCGAGAGCGTGTTTGTGCAGGGTTTCTTTACCTTGTTTGATGCGTGAAGCCCATTCGTCTTTTTTACCTATGCCGGGAATGCCGGGGACTGCGCCGCCGTGACAAGCCTGACAAGTTGCTTCGAAAACTTTTTTACCGTCTGCGCCGGAAGCTGCAGGAGCGGCTGCGCCTTTGTCTTCGGCTTTAGGTGCATCGGCTGCGGGGGCAGAGCCGGCAGCGGCCGGTGCGGAGGCGGCTGCATTGCCTGAAGCGGCTTGATCGGCAGGTGCTGCGGCATCCGGATCAGGGAAGGTGCCGCCGCTCTTGTTCGCCATGTAAGTGATGACGCGTTTGAGTTCTTGGTCGGTCAAGTCGGCTGCGCCGCCTTTTGCAGGCATGGCGTTAAAGCCGTTCAAAGCGTGTTGGAAAAGGGTGTCGAAGCCTTGCGCGATACGGGGAGCCCATTCGCCGTTATTTTCGATTTTCGGCGCGTTGGGGACGGATTTGTCTGCGCCGTGACACTGGATACAGATTTTGTTGAAAATCTGATCGCCTTTGCGTTCGCCTACCGGAATGCCGTCTCCCAAGGTAAGCTGTCCTACGGGCTGGATGCGGGTTTGGGTAGCAGTTTCGGAAGATTGGGCAACGTCTGCATACGAGCCGCTGCCCGCCAATTTGATGAGGAAGTAAATGACTGCAATGGCAATAACGATACCGCTCACAAGGGTAAACAATGCAGAGCCTTGGGCTTTGGAGTCGCGGAGTTGTTTCATTTGGTAGGCCTCGCCGTTAGGTTAGGTTGTGCTTTGAGTTATAGTTTGGTGTGTTAAACGCAGTTAACAATATTTTGCTGGATTATACTGAATTCACAAGGGCTTTCCAATCGCTCTTGTGGAAAATATACGCAAAGGCGGCGGTTTTTTGCCGTCTGTTAAGGGGTGGGTTTTGTATGTTATTGATTATTTTATGGGATTTTTCTTTAAATTTGTCTTGTTTGCGCCATCCTGCATAATAGGCTTTGCCAACAGGCGGGATTTGCGTTAATCTTACGCCTTCTTCGCACCCATAGCTCAGTTGGAAGAGTGTCAGTTTCCGAAGCTGGAGGTCACAGGTTCGATCCCTGTTGGGTGCGCCAATTATAGAGAGGCCGTCTGAAAGATGAAAATTTTTCGGGCGGCCTTTTGACTTACTTCAAATAAAACTACATCAGGTTTCAGACGACCTTTTACTTTTTGCGCTTTATTTCAACACTTCGGCAAACGCATCGGCAACATAGGCGATATTCGAAGCATTCAGCCCGGCGACACACATCCTGCCCGAATCCAGCAGGTAAACGGCAAATTCGTCGCGCAACCTGCGGACTTGTTCCACGCGCAATCCTGTGTAGCTGAACATGCCGCGCTGTTTGATGAAATAAGTGAAATCGCGGTCAGGGATTTGGACGGTCAATACGTCGTAAAGTTTCTGCCGCATGGTGCGGATGCGGTCGCGCATGACATAGACTTCGTTTTGCCACAAGGCGTAAAGTTCCGGGCTATTCATCACGTCGGCGGCGATATAGGCACCGTGTGCGGGCGGGCTGGAGTAGATGCGGCGGACGGTAAATTTGAGCTGACCGAACACCAATTCCGCTTCTTCTTTATTCGGGCAAACCACGCTCAGGCCGCCGACGCGCTCGCCGTAGAGCGACAGGTTTTTCGAGAATGAATTACTGACGAACAACGGCAAATCCATTTCCACCGCTTTGCGGATGGCGTAGGCATCGCTGTCCAAATCGCCGCCGAAGCCTTGGTAGGCGATGTCCATAAACGGAATCAGTTTGCGCGTTTTGATGATTTGCAATACTTCGTCCCATTGCTGTTCCGACATATCCACACCGGTCGGATTGTGGCAGCAGGGGTGCAGGATTAAGACGCTGTGTTCGGGCAGGGTGTTGAAAAACGCGGTCATTTCGTCGAATTTCACGCCGACGGTGGCGGGGTCATAATAAGGATAAGTGCCGACCTCGAAACCTGCGCCTTCAAAAATGCCGCGATGGTTGTCCCAAGTCGGGTCGCTGACGTAGGTGCGCGCTGCGGGGAACCAGCGGTGCAGGAAGTCTGCCCCGACTTTGAGCGCGCCCGAACCGCCCAAGGTTTGTACGGTAACGATGCGTCCTTGCGCGAGCGCGGGGTTGTCTTTGCCGAACAACAAATGCTGCACCGCGCTGCGGTAAGTGTTCAAACCTTCCATCGGCAGGTAGGGCGACGGCGCAGGCGTGGCGGCGCGGGCGGTTTCGGCACGGCTCACGGATTCCAATACGGGCATTTTGCCTTCGTCGTCGAAATAAATGCCTATGCTTAAATTGACTTTTTCAGGGCGCGGGTCGTTTTTGAAGGTTTCGACCAAACTCAAAATCGGGTCGCCGGGGTAGTATTCGACGTGTCGGTACATGATGGTTCCTTTGTCAGACGGATGGGGACGGGAAACCTGATTTTTGCATTAAACGGCAGGATTTGTAAAACGGGGTCGTCTGAAAGCTGCATGATGTTTTCAGACGACCTATAATTTCGTCTTCATTATTTTACGGAACACCATCATGACCACACGCATCTGGCAGGCAGGCAGGTTTGAAATCGGTTTGGACAAGCCGAAAATCATGGGTATCGTCAACCTGACGCCCGATTCTTTTTCCGACGGCGGCGTATATTCGCAAAATGCCCAAACAGCCTTGGCACACGCCGAACAGCTTCTAAAGGAGGGCGCGGACATTCTCGACATCGGCGGCGAATCGACGCGGCCGGGTGCGGATTATGTTTCGCCTGAAGAAGAATGGGCGCGGGTTGCGCCTGTATTGGCGGAAGTGGCGGGGTGGGGCGTTCCAGTCAGTTTGGACACGCGCCGCACGGTGATTATGGAAAAAGCGTTGGCGCTCGGCGGCGTCGATATTATTAATGATATAGCGGCGTTGACCGACGATGGAGCGGTCGAATTGCTGGCGCGTCAGGCGGACACGGGCATTTGCCTGATGCACATGCAGGGTTTGCCCGAAAACATGCAGATTAATCCGAAATATCAAGATGTGGTCGGCGAAGTGGCGCGGTATTTGAAAGAGAGGACGGCGGAATGTATCGCGGCAGGCATCGCCCCGCAACGCATCACGCTCGATCCGGGGTTCGGCTTCGGCAAAAACCTGCAACACAATATCGCGCTGATGCGGCACTTGCCCGAATTGATGGCGGAAACGGGTTTCCCGCTGCTGATCGGTGTGTCGCGCAAACGCATGATAGGCGAGCTGACCGGCGAGGCGGACGTGGCGGAACGCGTACACGGCAGCGTGGCGGCGGCGCTGGTTTCCGTGGCGCGCGGCGCACAAATCGTGCGCGTGCATGATGTGAAGGCAACGGCGGATGCGTTGAAGGTGTGGGACGCCTTAGGGCCTGCCGGCGTCCGATAGTTTTCGTTTTGGAAGCAAAAAACCACTTGGAAAATGAAATGTCGGCAGCTCCTGAAGTGGTGATAAAGAGGTCGTCTGAAAACGAGTTGGACGGTTTCAGACGACCTGTTTGTTTAATCCGGTTAACTTGTTCCGTATTTTGATAAAATAAGAAACTATACCGCTCAGGCGCAATCTAATGACGCTAAACATAAATCCCAACAGTTTTGCATAAAATCCCCTATACTGCCCGTTATGACATTTACGGGTAACCCCATTCTAAAAACATCCTCACGGAGCAAACTCATGGCAAAAAAATATTTCGGCACGGACGGCGTGCGCGGCGAAGTCGGTCAATTCCCGATCACACCCGATTTCGTATTGAAACTCGGTTATGCGGCGGGGCAGGTGTTGGTGCAGCATGACGGCGGGCAGAAGCCGACCGTCCTGATCGGCAAAGACACGCGCATTTCCGGCTACATGCTCGAAGCCGCGCTGGTGGCGGGTTTTACCGCCGCGGGTGTCAACGTCATCCAAACCGGCCCGCTGCCTACGCCGGGCGTGGCTTATCTGACTCGTGCACTGCGTTTGTCCGCCGGTGTGATGATTTCCGCGTCGCACAATGTGTATTCCGACAACGGCATCAAATTCTTTGCCGAAGGCGGCGTGAAGCTGAGCGATGAAATCGAATTGGAAATCGAAGCCAAAATTGATGAGGAAATGAAAACCCAGCCGTCCGCCCGCCTCGGACGCGCCCGCCGTATCAACGGCGCGGACGACCGTTACATCGAATTCTGCAAATCCACCTTCCCCAGCCATTTGGATTTGCGCGGCCTGAAATTGGTGGTCGATACCGCGCATGGCGCAGGCTATGACGTTGCGCCCAAAGTGTTCCACGAACTCGGCGCGCAAGTCGTCAGCATCGGCGACGAACCGAACGGCTACAACATCAACGAAAAATGCGGCGCGACCCATCCTAAAGCCTTGCAGGCCGCCGTATTGCAAAACGAAGCCGACTACGGCATCGCGTTGGACGGCGACGGCGACCGCCTGATGATGGTCGATCGCAACGGCAAAGTGTACGACGGCGACAGCCTGATTTACGTCATTGCCAAAGCCCGCGCCCGCGAAGGCATCAACATCGGCGGCGTGGTCGGTACGGTCATGACCAATATGGCGATGGAAATTGCCCTGAAAGAGCAGGGCGTCGATTTCTGCCGCGCCAAAGTCGGCGACCGCTATGTGTTGGAACAGCTGAACCAACGCGGCTGGCTCATCGGCGGCGAGGCCAGCGGCCATATTTTGTGCATGGACAAACACAACACCGGCGACGGCATCATCTCCGCGCTGCAAGTTTTGGCGGCGCTGCGCATTTTGGGGCAGGACTTGGCCACCGTGTGCGCCGACTGGCAGCCGTATCCGCAAACCATGATCAACGTGCGCATCCAAAAAGGTCAGAAATGGCAGGAAGCCTCGAAAGACGTATTGGCTGAAGTGGAAAAAGAACTCGAAGGCAAAGGCCGCGTCGTGTTGCGCGCATCGGGTACCGAGCCGGTCGTGCGCGTCATGGTCGAAGCGCGTCAGGCGGACTGGGCGAAAAAAGGTGCGGAACGCATCGCAGCAGCTATTACCGGCAAGCAGTAATGCTGTCGGACAATAAATCGGTTTTTTAACAAACCTTGAAACTGCCGTCATTTCCGTGCAAGCGGGAACGGCGGTACAGTGGATTGATTTTAAATCAGGGCAAGGCGGGTGAACGCCATGCCGGTTTAAGGTTAATCCACTGTGTTTTTTAGGATTCAAGGTCGTCTGAAACACATCAATTCATATTGTTCACGCCTATTTTCATAACCTGCCTTGTTATTTCTTTCAGACGACCCTATCTTTGGTAAAATACGACATTCAGTTCAAATGAATTTCTCCTCCACATTACAACCGATGGATACGCCATGTTTGCCTTTTTAGAAGACTTTTTTGTCCAATACGGCTATGCAGCCGTGTTTTTCGTTTTGGTCATTTGCGGCTTTGGCGTGCCGATTCCCGAAGATTTGACGCTGGTGACAGGCGGCGTGATTTCCGGCTTGGGTTATACCAGGTCTCACTGGATGGTTGTCGTCGGTATGCTCGGCGTGTTGGCGGGCGACGGATTTATGTTTGTCGCCGGACGCTTGTGGGGGCAGAAAATCCTCAAGTTTAAACCCATCGCCCGCGTGATGACGCCGAAACGTTACGCGCAGGTGCAGGAGAAATTCGACAAATACGGCAACTGGGTATTGTTTGTCGCCCGCTTCCTGCCTGGTCTGCGTACCGCCGTTTTCGTAACCGCAGGCATCAGCCGCAAAGTTTCCTATACCCGCTTCATTCTGATGGACGGGCTTGCTGCGTTGGTTTCCGTGCCGGTTTGGATTTATTTGGGCGAATACGGCGCGCACAACATTGATTGGCTGATGGCAAAAATGCACAGCCTGCAATCCGGCATCTTTACTGTTTTGGGTATATTGGCAGTGGTGTTGGCTTGGTTTTGGTGGAAAAAACGCCAGCGCCTCCAGTTCTACCGTACCAAATTGAGCGAAAAGCGGGCGCAGCGCAAAGCCGCCAAGGCAGCCAAAAAAGCCGCGCAAAGCGAACAATAAAATCAAGCCCCCCCCTGACAAGGTTGACGATATTCAATATAGTGGATTAACTTTAAACCAGTACGGCGTTGCCTCGCCTTAGCTCAAAG
>CAUOMQ010000153.1:0-6321 GCA_963456805.1 uncultured Neisseria sp.
TGTACTGTCTGCGGCTTCGTCGCCTTGTCCTGATTTAAAGTTAATCCACTATATCTTGCTTAAACTCAAATAAGATGATTTTTATCGCATCTGTTGAAAGGCATGACAAAAGGTCGTCTGAAACTTGATTTTTCCGTTTCAGACGACCTTTTTGGCAGAAAACAGCTAGTTTCCGGCTTTAAGCTTTGTTTTCCGGCGCTTCTTTTTTAACCGGTTTCTTGCCATCCTGCGGAGAATGGTAGGCGTAGTAGTCATACATACTGTTGGCTTCGCGCTTCATGCCGTTCAGGATGACGCCTTTGATATTGATCTTGTTCTGACGCAGACGGTCGGCACTGATTTCAAGCTCTCTGGTGGTGGTGTTGCCGTAGCGGCTGACCAGCAGAACCGTACCTGCCAGTTGTCCGACGATGGTTGCGTCGGTCACTGCGAGGACAGGCGGGGTGTCGATAATCACGTAGTCGTAACGTTTTTGGGCGTTTGCCAGCAATTCTGTGAAGCGGCTGTCCATCAGCAGCTCGGACGGATTTTTAGGATAACCGCCGTTGCTGATGAGGTGCAGGTTTTCAATCTGCGTTTCACAGACGGCTTTAGCAGGGGAGACATGGCCGGAAAGGATGTCTGCCAAGCCGTATTCGGGCGTCAGTTTGAACAGTTGGTCCAAATAGCCTTTACGCATATCGGTATCGATCAGCAATACGCGTTTGCCTGATTGTGCCATTACGGTAGCGAGGTTGGCTGAAATAAAGGATTTGCCCGCTTCCGGAGCCGCACCGGTAATCATGAGGACATTGTTGCGCGCATCCAGCATGGAGAAGTAGATGTTGGTACGCAGGGCGCGGATGGCTTCGACGGCGACGTCGGAGGCGTCCTCGTTTGCCAGCAGATAATTGGAGCGGCCGGTTAGGGATTTGAATTTGCGTTTCAACAGGTCGCGTTTTTGCTGGGTTTTGGAGTAGGGTACGAGGGCGGCGACTTCGAGATTGAGGTTTTCAATCTCTTCAGACGACGTGATGCCTCGGCGCATACGGCCTTGCAGCATGACCCACATGGAGGCGAGCGCGCCTGCGGCAAGCGCGCTTAATGCGGTAATGACGGCTTTGCGCGGGGCGATCGGTTGTTCCGGCGTGTAGGCATGGTCAACGACGCGGACATTGCCTTGCGCGCTGGCTTTCATGATGTTGAGTTCTTGTTGTTTCGCCAAGAGTTGGACGTAGGTAGCTTGGTTGGTTTCTACGTCGCGGGTCAGGCGGATGACTTCCTGTTGGGTGTTGGGCAGGCCGGCGATTTGCTGGTTAATTTTGCTCTTGGCGCGTTCGAGTACCGCCAGTTTGTCCAAAACGGCTTTATAGGAAGGGTGTTCCGGAGTATACAGTTCCGCTAAGCCTGCTTCTTCGGTTTTGAGCAGGGTGATTTGGGTTTCGATGCTGGTCAGGCTTTCAAGCGCGCCTTTGGACTCAAGCGGAATGTCGAGCGAACCGGCGCGTTCGCGGTAAGCATTGAGTTTGTTTTCTGCTTCTTGCAGGGTTTCTTTCAGACGAGGCAATTCTTCGCTGATGAACGCCAAGCCGCTGGAGGCGACTTGAATGTCGCGTTCGCGGTTTTGCGCGACGTAGTTGTCGGCGATGCTGTTGAGGACGGCACTGGTTTTTTTCGGATCAACATCGGTGTAGGCAAGGTTGATGATGGGGCTGGTTTTGCCTTTGCTGATGACCGAGAGTTGGTTTTTGATGTTTTCGATGGCGCTGAGCTTGGAAAACTTGGTCAACTCGAAATCCTGCTCTGTTTCGGCAAGGATTTGATCGACTTTCAGAACGGTTTCGTTATTGATTTTCAGCGGAGTGCCGACGCGGCCTTCTTTGGCTGTACCGTTCGGGAGCGTCAGGATATAGTTTTTGCTGTCTTTGACGGTCAGTTTGAAGGGTTTGTTGATCCATTCTTCGGAAACGGTAAATGTACCGATTTTCAAAATCGGATCGTCGTTGCCGCTGAGGTTGTGAATCATGTTGCCGAAAACCGGGAAGTAGGTGGCTTTGACTTCTTGGTCAAGCTGAAGCTCGTCAACGGTTTTGCCTATAACCATGCGTGATTGGACCAATTCGATTTCGGCTTCGGAAGGTGCCGGCTCGTTGGAAAGCATGTTGTTGATTTCGGTCAGAATCTGGTTTTGTTTGGTTTCGATTTCCAACATGGCGTCGGCGCGGTAGACAGGCGTGGACGCAAAGCTGAAAACAGCACCGAGCAAGCCGCCCGCAATCAGTGCGGTGGCAATTTTGGATTTGTGCAGCCACAGATTGTGCAGTTGTTGGCCGAAATCGATTTCGTCGTTGTTGGAGGATGCTGATGACGGATATTGTTTATACATCAGTAGGCTTTCTGTTTGGATTTAATTGATTGAATCCGGCGTAAGTGAGTGTTATGCCAGGGTTGGTCCGTTCAATTTTTCAGCCCAAGTCTCGGCTGCGCTTTGTATTTGTTGGAATACGGCTTCAAACATTTCGCTGCTTTGTTTGAACGGGTCGGGTATGTTTTTCTTGGGCAGCCATTGGGCGAGCAGGATGGTTTTCCCGCGCGCGGAAGGTAGGATGTCGGCAACCATATCGATATGGGCCGGCTCCATCACCAAAATCAGGTCTGCTGCATTGCACATTTCAGGGGTCAGTTGGCGGGCGGTGTGTCCGGCAACGACTACGCCGTGTTTAAGGGCGGTTTTAATGGCTTGGAAGTCGGCATCTTTTCCTGCCAATGCGTTGATGCCGGCCGAACTGACACGGTGTCCGGGCAGCTTTTTCTGCAAGATGCGCTCCGCTATCGGGGAGCGGCAGATATTTCCCATGCATACTACTAAAATATTTTGAAACATAAGAGAAGCGGTATTTTTTCTTGTATAGGGTCAAATCATGATAAAACGGTTTGCGGTCGGATATTTGGTCGGTCTGAAAAGGTTTTGTTTATATGTCGTCAGACGATAAATAACCGGCCTGCCGTTTTGCCTGACAGCAGGTGCTGTCAGGCGCCGTCAGGTTATTTGAACGTGTTGTCGATGGCGTTGACGTTGCTGAAGAAACTGGTCAATTGCGACACTACGCGGTTCCAACGGGTAACCGGGGCGGCAGTCACATAAACAACGTCGTTCGGACGCAGGTCGAAGTCGCTGCCCAAGGCGTAAGCGGTCGCGTCTTTCAGGTTAAGTTGGTAAATGTGGATAGGTTTGGCCGCATCTTCGGGCGCACGGCGGATAACGAATACGCCGGTTGCGTCTGCCAAGGCTTGGTTCATGCCGCCGGTTTCACCCAAGGCTTGAGTGAGGTTCAGGCCGTGGTTGCCGATAGGCAGGGTGGCTTGGCGGCCGACTTCGCCCATAACGTACACTTTGCTGTTGCTGTTGTTCGGAACGTAAACGATGTCGCCGTTGCTTAAGAGGTGGTTTTGCGACATATCGCCGTACTGCATGATGTTTTGCAGGGAGATGGTGCGGTCAACGCCGTTGTGCGTCCATTTGATGTTGTGGGTGTCGGCATTTTGCGCCACGCCGCCCGCTTGGTTGACGGCATCGAGGATGGTCATGGGGACGTTGGTAATCGGCAGTTGTCCTGCTTGTCCGACGGCGCCGGAAACGGATACGCGTTGCGAGCGGAATTCGGTTACGTTGATGGCGACTTGGGGATTTTTAAGATAGCGTTTCAGACGACCTGTCAGGATGTTTTGCAGCTCGTCTATGGTTTTGCCTTGCGCTTGGATTTTGCCGACCAGCGGATAGGTGATGTAGCCGCCTTCATCCACCCATGCGCCTCGGCTGACTTGGTTGGTTTGCGGGTTGCTTTGTTGTACGGGCGAATTGAGGTCAGTGTGCGCCCAGACCATGATGTTCAATACGTCGCCTTTACCGATGTGGTAGCGGTAGGCGGCTTTGCTGCGCTCAAGCGCACCGTTGTTTTGTGACAACACTGGCGGTTTGCGCATTTTTTCAACGAGGCCGAAGGTGATCGGATAGATGGCGACGCGCTTGTCGAATTTGGTGTCTGCTACGGTTTCGCCGTTTTCGTAAACGATGGTTTTGTTGCGTGTGTTGATGGTGGAGCCGGGAATGACGGTGCTGCTGTTGCAGGCGGTCAGTGCCATCAGGGACAGGCTGATGAGGGCAAGCTGTTTTTTCATGTCGGTATCCTTGTCAGTCTTATCGGGGTCGTCTGAAAACTTTCAGACGACCTTTTTGTGGAATGTTTTGCTTTGTCGGTCGGGTATTTAATGTGTCTGCTGCCAAACCAAATCGCAAATATCGTCTTTGGGATTAAAGCCGGCGGGGGCTTCAAGCAGCAGGGCGCGCAAGGTTTGTTGGTCTGAATTTGAGCACGCTAAGTCCATACGCATAATTATGTCATTTAATTGCGCCCATGGCAGCATTACTTCGCTGGCGGTCATAATTCGGGGATGAGTGGTTTTTTGCACTTCGTCTCCGATGAGCAACTCTTCGTAAAGTTTTTCGCCCGGACGTAGTCCTGTAATTTTAATTTCGATATCGCCGTCGGGATGTTGGGCATCTTTCAATTTCAGGCCACTAAGCGTAATCATTTGTTTGGCTAAGTCAATGATTTTAACAGATTCGCCCATATCCAACACGAATACGTCGCCGCCTTTGCCCATTGCGCCTGCTTGAATGACGAGTTGGGCGGCTTCGGGGATGGTCATAAAGTAGCGGGTGATGTCTTGGTGGGTCAGGGTGATGGGGCCGCCTTCGGCGATTTGTTTTTCAAACACGGGGACGACGGAGCCGGAGGAGCCTAAAACGTTGCCAAAACGCACCATGCAGAAGCGGGTCTGTTGGCCGGGTTCGGCGGCAAGCGCCTGCAGGCAGAGTTCCGCCATGCGTTTGCTGGCGCCCATGGTGTTGGTCGGGCGCACGGCTTTGTCAGTGGAGATGAGCACGAAGGTGCTGACGCCGGATTCGACGGCGGCTTGGGCGCACAAGAGCGTGCCGAAGACGTTGTTGCGTATGCCTTCGACGGTGTTGAACTCGACCATGGGGACGTGTTTGTAGGCGGCGGCATGATAGACGGTTTCAACGCCGTACGCGGTCATGACACTGATCAGGCGTTCTTTGTTTTGCACGGAGCCGAGCAGGGGGACGACTTCGATTTGACTGCCGGCGGCTGCCTGAGTTTCGCGCAATTCTTTGTCTATGCTGTACAGGGAGAACTCGGACAGTTCGAACAGCAGTAATTTGGACGGGCGGCATTTCAGGATTTGGCGGCAGAGTTCGGAGCCGATGGACCCGCCCGCACCTGTTACCATTACGGTTTTGCCGGTGATGTCCGCGCCCATGAGTTCGGGGCGCGGGGCGACGGGATCGCGGCCGAGTAAATCGACGACGGAGATTTTTTTCAGCGCGCTGACTTTGATTTTGCCGTCTACCAAGTCTTTCATGCCGGGGATGGTCAGCACTTCGCATTTGTATTTTTCGAGGCTTTGGATGATGCGGCGGCGTTCTTCCTGAGTGGAGCTGGGGATGGCAAGCAGGATTTTTTCCACACCGTAGCGGTCGATGAGCGATTGGATGTCTTCAGGACCATAGACGGTCAGGTCGTAGATGACGGTGCGGCGGATTTTGGGGTTGTCGTCCACAAAGGCGACGGCGGAATATTCGTTGACCTGTTTGATGGCTTCCAGCAGTTGGCGGCCGGATTGTCCTGCGCCGTAAATGATGACGGGCGCCATTTGTTTTTTGTGGCGGTCGGTCAGGATGGCGCGCAGAATCATGCGCGAACTGGTGATACAGACGACCAGCAGCAAGAAATAAACGACGGGCAGGGCAAGGTGCAGTTTGCGTTCGAAAACCAAGGTGGTCAGGCAGAACAAGACTGCCGAAATCAAGCTGCCGAAAGCGGCGGCGGTCAGGACGCGGGTGCTGACGAAGCGGGTAACGGCGCGGTACAGCCCCAGTCTGACAAACAGGGCGATGGTCAAAAAGGCGGTCGAGCCGAAGGCAAGCCAGTTCGCCATGCTTGTCCATTCGTCGGAGTATTGGACTCGGAGGCTTTGCGCAAACCAAAAGGCGATAAAAATCATCAAAACGTCGTGGATGACGAAGAAGGTTTTTTTGACGTTGCGGGGCAGGGATAACAGGGTTTCCAAATTCATTTTGGTATGTTCTGAATAATGTTGTGGGTGGGTTTCAGACGACCCCGGTCATGCAAAGGTCGTCTGAAAAGACGTTTGTTGCTACGGAGCATTGGTTTTCCGTATGTGTCGGCTGTTTGCCGATTCCCTTTTTTATAGTGGATTAACTTTAAACCAGTACGGCGTTGCCTCGCCTTGCCGTAC
>CAUOMQ010000154.1:0-6226 GCA_963456805.1 uncultured Neisseria sp.
CTGTCTGCGGCTTCGTCGCCTTGTCCTGATTTAAATTTAATCCACTATAAAATAATATAATGTCGCTCACTTTAAAATCTGTTCTGACCGCCGGTTTGCTCCTTCTTGGATTCCAAGCCGCTGCCCAAGATATTCCGCAAGCGTTTCAAGGCAAATGGGCCGGGCATTATGAAGGGAAGGTATCGCCCAAACATGTAAGGGCTTTATGTGCCATGGGTTATGATGAAAACGCTGCTATGGATAATGTCGATGTGTCGGAAGATAGCGGCTTTTATATTGAAATAGGTAAAAAATCAATTGAATTAAATGGTTGGGAATGGGGCGCGAAATATACGAAACTGAATTATCGAATTTATTCGCCCAATAAAATTGCAGGTACGGCACGCGTTCGGGAAGAGGAGCCGGAGCTAGGTACGCAGATTTATAACGATAATTTTGAGTTTTCGTTAAACCGAGGCGTGCTGACGCAAAGATTCCGTGATTACTCGACGGATGGCTCAGGCAAAAAAGTTTGGCGGATGCGTACGATGATGCGTTGCAAATAATGCTGGGCAAACCGTAGCCGGTCGCAGGTTGGAGGCTTGTATCCGACAACAGCCGCTGTCATCTCAAATAGCCGTCGGATTCGAGAATCCGACCTACGGCTACGGCAAAAACCGTAGCAGGAGAGAATAGAAACCCGTAGCGTGGGCTTTGCCCACGAATCAAACTCAAAATTTCAGACGACCTCTTTTACCCAACATTATCGTGGGCAAAGCCCACGCTACAATGTATACCGACTACTGACGATATTGAATGATTACTTTGCCGAAAACGGTATCCGAACGGTTTGATTTGAGTTTTGGTATTTTTGCCTGACGGGGTGAAAAATACAGTTGTTACTGAAACTACCAAACCCTAACCCATCCGAGGTCGTCTGAAAACTTGAAAATCAGGTTTTCAGACGACCTTTATTCTTCCCGCCGACAGGCATACAATCAAAAGTGCAGTACCTTTCATTGATTCAATACAAGGAGACAGTTATGCGCGGCATAAAATCAGTTGCATTGTTGTGTACTTTGGCATTGGGTGCGCCGGCGTTTTCGGCGGGTTTGACCAAAACGCTGCCGGGCGATTTGACGACGGCTCAGGCGCAGGCGGTGGTGCAGGCTTCGATGAAAAAGGCGCGTGAAATCAAGGTGCCGATGAATATCGCGGTCATGGACGCGGGCGGTAATTTGAAGGCGTTTACACGTATGGACGATGCGTTTATCGGCAGCATTGATATTGCGCAGAAAAAGGCGAAAACGGCGCGTTATTTCAATATGTCCACCCGCGATTTGGGCAAGGCTTCGCAGCCGGGCGGTGAGCTTTACGGCATTGAGGTGACCAACGACGGTTTGGTGATTTTTCCCGGCGGTGTGCTGCTGGTGGATAAAAACGGCGTTATCGTCGGCAGCGTCGGCGTGAGCGGCGGCTCGGTCGATGAAGACGAAAGCGTCGCGAAAGCAGGTGCGGCGGTATTGTCGGGCAGGTAAGCCGCAACTTGAGGCAAAACCCGACGTATTTCTTTTCATTGATTTGCGTTGGGTTACTGAAATACGCAGAGGTCGTCTGAAAATGCGGGTCTAAATCCCCGCTGTCTTTTCAGACGACCTTTTTGCATTTGTTGACATTTTTACTGCTTCGGGCATGACGTTCGGGCATATGGGGTCGTCTGAAACCTGAAATGCTGTCTTTCCCAAGCACAATTCGCTGCAATGGGATATGATTATCCTTTTTCAGACGGCCTGTCCTGATATGGGGTCGTCTGAAAAGCCGATTCCGTCGGGTGCGGCGGAGTCCTAAGAAGCCGTTAAGTCATACAAGAAAGCCAAGATGTCCGAAACAGCAGTCCAAGAAACCCAAAAAACGCCAAACAGTGTGCCTACGTCGTCTGAAATACAACCCACCCCGCCCAAGCGCAAGAGGCGCTGGTTGCGGGGTTTGTTGCTGACGTTGGTTGTGCTGGTGTGCGCGCTGGCGGGCTTTATCGGCTGGCTGGTGGGGACGGAATCGGGTTTGCGTTTCGGTTTGTACAAGATTCCGTCCTGGTTTGGCGTGAAGATTGCGTCGGAAACGCTGGAAGGTACGCTGGTCAAGGGTTTTCACGGCGATAAGTGGATGATTGAAACGGATGGGGCGGATGTGAAAATCAGCGCGTTCCGTTTTGATTGGAAGCCGTCCGAGCTGTTTCAGCGCAGCCTGCACATTACTGAAATTGTGGCGGGCGATATTGCGGTCGTGCCGAAGCCGACGCCGCCGAAAGAGAAAAAGCCGTCCAAAGGGCTGCCTGAGAGCATTGATTTGCCTGTGTTGGTGTTTATCGACCGTTTTGAGACGGGCAGGCTCAGCGTAGGCAAAAATTTTGACAAGCAGACGGCCTATCTCGACCATCTGAATGCGGCATACCATTACGATCGGAAAGAACACCGCTTGGATTTGAAAACCCTCGATACGCCGTGGAGCAATTCGACGGGTTCGGCGGTGGTAGGGCTGGAGAAGCCGTTTGCGCTCAATACGACGATTCAGACGAAGGGCGAGCTGGAAGGTGAGACGATAGAGGGTAAGGCGCGCCTGTGGGGCAGCTTGCAGGACGTGCAGACTGAAATCCTGCTGGACGGCGACGATGTGCATTTGTCGGCAAAATCTACGGTGCATCCGTTTGCCGCTTCGTTGGACAAGATGATCGGCGAGGTGCTGATCAAGGGTTTCAACATCAATCCGACCGCGTTCCTGCCGTCGCTGCCCAAGGCAAACCTGACGTTTGACGCGACCGTCGTGCCTTCGTTTACGCACGGTATCGCGCTGGACGGCTCGCTCGACTTGGAAAACAAGGCAGCGGGTTTTGCCGATGACAAAGCCATTCCGGTACGCAATATTTTGGCGGACTTCACGATTAACGACAACGGCGTGGTAACTGTTCAAGAGTCTGAAATCGGGCTGTTGGAGGAAGGTTCGTTCAATGTCGCCGGTACGGTCGATACGGTGAAAAATGCGCTTGCGCTCAAGATTAATGTGAACAACCTGGTTTCAGACGACCTTGTCCGCACCAATGTTGCCGGTCAGTGGAACGGATTTATCAGCGTCAAAGGCGAAACCGCCTCGCCCGCTGTCGATTGGAATCTTGAAAGCGGCAACGCGCAACTCTCCGGCCTGCTGTCCTTCGTTACCGACAGACAACTCGGTCAACGCACCCTCAAACTCGACCGCGTCCGCGTCGCACCGCAAAACGGAGGCGAACTGACGGCACAAGGTTCGCTCGAGCTTTTCAAAGACCGCCTGCTCAAGCTCGACGTTTCCAGCAAAGCGTTCAATCCGTCCCGCTTAGACTCAAAACTGCCCGCCGGCAGCGTCAACGGCACCATCAATCTTTCAGGCGAACTGGCGAAAGAAAAATTCGCCGGCAAAATGCAGTTTGCGCCGAGTACGTTAAACAACGTCCCCCTCAGCGGTAAAGCCGATGTCGTTTACGAATCCGGACATCTCCCGCGCGCGCTGACTGACCTGCGTTTGGGCAACAATATCGTCAAAACCAACGGCAGCTTCGGTAAAAAAGGCGACCGCCTCAATATCGACATCACCGCTCCCGACCTTTCCCGTTTCGGTTTCGGACTGGGCGGGCTGCTCAACACGCGCGGCTATATTTCAGGCGACCTCAAAGGCGGGCTGAAAACCTACGAAGCCGACCTCTCCGGCGAAGCGCGCGCGCTGCGTGTCGGCGATGCCGTCAACATCCGAATGCTTGACTTCAAACTCAAAGGCACGCCCGACATCAACCGTCCGCTTGCCGCCGACATCAAAGGCAGCCACATCGCCCTTTCCGGCGGCGCGACCGTCATCGATGCGGTCAACCTGTCCCTCAGCGGCACGGGCGCGCAACACCGCATACACGGCAGCAGCAGCATGGCATTGGACGGCAAACCCTACAAATTCGAAGTCAACGCGGCGGGCGGTCTGAACAAAGACTTCAATCAGTGGAAAGGCAGCGTGGACACGCTCGACATCGGCGGCGCGTTCAACCTCAAACTGCAAAACCGCATGAACCTCGAAGCAGGCGCGGAGCGCGTTTCCATGAGCGCGGCGCGCTGGAGCGTGATGGGCGGCAGCCTCAACCTGCAAAACTTCGTTTGGGACAAAAAGACCGGCATCACCAGCAAAGGCAGTGCGCAAAGCCTGCACATCACCGAGCTGCAAAACTTCGTCAAAATCCCCGTCGAACACAACTTGGTACTCGGCGGCGATTGGGATTTGGCGTACAGCCAAAATGCCCGCGGCTACCTCAACATCAACCGCCAAAGCGGCGACATCATCCTGCCGAACAAAGACCCGAAAAAACAAATGCCCTTGGGTTTGAGCGCGCTCGCCCTGCGCACCCGTTTCCAAAACGACCGCATCGACAGCACGCTTGAAGGCAATACCCGTTTCGGCAGCATCAATGCCGATTTGGGCATCAGCCAGCAGTTCGGCAACAAAATCGCCAACGCGCCGGTCAGCGGCAAAATCAACCTCAACGTCCCCGACTTGGGCGCAATCAAAACCTTCCTGCCCGCTACCGCGCAAGGCATTACAGGTCGTCTGAACGCCTCCGCCACCATAGGCGGGCGCGTCGGTTCGCCCACCATCGCCGCCACCCTGAACGGCACCAGCAACTACGGTACAGCCGAAGGTACGGTCAACATCGGACAGGGCGCCAGCATGGACACCGCGCCTTTGAGCGGCAAACTCAACCTCAACGTCGCCGACCTCGAAGTCTTCCGCAACTTCCTGCCCGTCGGACAAACCGTCAAAGGTCGTCTGAATGCCGCCGTCAGCCTTGGCGGACGCGTCGGCGATCCCCAGCTTTCCGGTACGCTCAACGGCGAAAACCTCTACTACCGCAACCAAACCCAAGGCCTCATCCTCGACAACGGCGTTTTACGTTCCCATTTGCAGGGACAACGCTGGGTCATCGACAGCCTCAAATTCCATAAAGGCGGTACGCTCGAGCTGAAAGGCTCCGTCAACCTTGCCAACGCCGACCCTGACGTTGACGTGGATGTCGTCTTCGACAAATACGACACCCTTTCCCGTCCGAACCGCCGCCTGCGCCTCTCCGGCAGCGCGAAAGTGCAATACAACCAGCAAAAAGGCGTGTTCCTCAACGGTACGTTAAACAGCGACTACGGTATGTTCGGTTCGCAAAAATCCTCCATGCCCTCGCTGGACGACGATGTCGTCGTGTTGGGCGAAGAGAAAAAACAAACCGCCGCCGTGACGCCCATCAATCTCAACCTGACGCTCAACCTCAACGACAACATCCGTTTCGTCGGTTACGGCGCAGACATCACCATAGGCGGCAAGCTGAATATCATTGCCCGACCGGGGGAAACCATCCAAGGCGTCGGCACGGTGAAAGTCGTCAAAGGCCGTTACAAAGCCTACGGACAAGACCTCGACATCACTAAAGGTACGGTTTCTTTCGTCGGCCCGCTCAACAACCCCAACTTGAACATCCGCGCCGAACGCCGTCTTTCCCCCGTCGGTGCAGGCGTCGAAGTCCTCGGCAGCCTCGCCAATCCGCGCGTGACCCTCGTTGCCAAAGAGGCGATGAGCGAAAAAGACAAGCTCTCCTGGCTCATCCTCAACCGCGCCAGCAGCGGCAGCGACGGCGACAATGCCGCCCTTTCCGCAGCGGCAGGCGCGCTCCTTGCCGGACAAGTCAACGACAGGCTCGGACTGGTGGACGATTTGGGCATCACCAGCCAACGCAGCCGCAACGCCCAAACCGGCGAACTCAACCCCGCCGAACAAGTGCTGACCGTCGGCAAGCAGTTCACCAACAACCTCTACGCAGGTTACGAATACGGTCTTTCCAGTGCCGAACAGTCGGTCAAGCTCGTGTACCAGCTCACCCGCGCCATACAAGCCGTTGCCCGCGTCGGCAGCCGTTCATACGGCGGCGAGTTGAAATACACCATCCGTTTCGACAGGCTCTTCCGTTCGGATTACGAAAACGACCGCAAAATCGAAGAAGCGGAAAAACAGAAAGCCGCGCAAACGCAATAACGCCGACGAAAAAGAAAAGGTCGTCTGAAAACCACACTTTAGGGTTTTCAGACGACCTTTTTCATGCGCGGCAATCTCGTTCCTTTTTCTTGAGGACAGACAGGCAGAGACCTTTGCAAAATTCCTTTTCCCCCGACAACCGAAACCCCAAACACAGGTT
>CAUOMQ010000155.1:0-6095 GCA_963456805.1 uncultured Neisseria sp.
CTGTACTGTCTGCGGCTTCGTCGCCTTGTCCTGATTTAAATTTAATCCACTATATGTGAAGTTTATTGGATAGACAAAGGTCGTCTGAAAAACCGGATTCGGATTTTCAGACGACCTTTGTTTGAATGGACATCTTGTTTATTCGATGACTTCTTCGGTTGTCGTGCTGCGGTAGGTAGAGCCGTTAAACGTCGGCATAGGCGGGGGCAGCAGGTTGTTGAGGGTCAGGGCGGCGGGATTCAGGGTAGGATAGCCGCTGAAGGTTACGGTGTAGCCACCGTTGGCAGTGCTGTGGATTTTGGCATGTGCGCCCAAGGGGAAGGTGCTTTTATTGGTGATGTGTCCGAAGGGGAAACCTGTCAGGACGGGGACTTTGGCGGTGCGTGAGACGTGGTTGACGACGGCGGAGAAGTCGTAGCTTGAGTCGTACACGTCGCGGATGGTGCCCATACGGAAGTCGCCGAAGATGATGGCGCGTTGTTTTTGCAGGATGCCTGCAAGATAAAGCGTGTTCAACATGCGTTCGATGCGGTAGGGTTGTTCGCTGACGTCTTCGACGAACAGGATGCCGCCTTGGATGTCGGGCATATAGGGCGAGCCTGCGAGGGAGGCGAGAACGCTGAGGTTGCCACCCCATAAGGTACCTTCGACGTTGACGTTGGCACGTTGGATGGCGGGAACGTCGATGATGTTGACGTTGTTGGTGGTGCCGCGGATGAACGAATCCATGGTGAAGACGCTGGGTTCGGGTTTGCCGAATTCGCTGTAAACCATGGGGCCGGCGAAACTTACCATATTGCCTTTGGCGAGCAGGGCGAGTTGGACGGCACAAACGTCGCTGAAGCCGAAGAACAAAGTACCGCGTTCGCGCATTCTGGCGCCGAGTGAGGCGAAGTCGATTTGCGGAAGGATGCGTGCCGCGCCGTAGCCGCCACGCAAACCCATGAGGACTTTGGGGGTTTCAACGCGGCCGGTGGCGACCTCTTGGAAGTCGGCGGCACGTTGGGCGTCGGAGCCGGCGAAGCGTTGATAGCGTCGGCTGCCTGCTTGTTGGTTGGTCACGGTAAAACCTGCGTTATAGAGGCGGGTCAAGCCTGCGTTGACGCGGTTAGGGTCTTCGGCAAAGCCGGAAGGGGCGACGACGCGGAGGAGGTTGTCGCCGGAGCGTGGGGGATGGCTGGTTTTGGGCTGCACGGGTTGGGCTTTCGCTGTGTTGCCGGTTTGAGTGGATGGGGTGACGGTAGTGCCGGTGCCGCAGGCTTGCAGCAGTCCGGCTCCGGCTGCGGCGGAGCAGGCGCGGAGGAAATGGCGGCGGGAGGTTTGCCAGGTCATATGGTTTCCTTTGGTTGGGTTTCAGACGACCTTTTCGGCAGAGGTCGTCTGAAAATCGGTTGATATGCGGTATCCGATACGCCTATTGAGGTCGTCTGAACGTTACGCCAGCAGGGCTTTGACTTGTTCCGTCCAGTTGTCCGGCAGGGTCATGCCGTGTTCGCGGACGGGGGCTGCCCAAATCGGGGCGGGAAAGTTGGCATCGTTTTCAAAGCGGGCGATGACGTGCCAATGCAGATGGGGAACGACGTTGCCCAAGCTGGCAAGGTTGATTTTGGCGGGATGGAACACTTGGCGCATGGCGGCTTCGACTTTATACACCATTTCCATGATTTCGGCACGTTCGGCGGCTGAAAGGTCGGTCATCTCGGCGATGTGGTCGTTCCAGATGACGCGGCAGAATGCCGGGGCGGCGGCTTCGTTGTGGACGGCGATAACGCGCAGGTTTGGGGTTTGCAGCAAAATGTCTTCGTTGTCTGCGGTGCAGATGGGGCAGGTCATGGGTTTTTCTTTCTGAGTCTGAATAGAAATCGAATGATTTCAATCAGGATTTTTAGAACGAGGTAAATGGCAGTCAGAGATATGAATGCGAAAAGCCACGGTTTAGGTATAAACCACCAAAATAAATAGGCGGGCGTGATTAAGTCGTCACATTCTTCGGCACTCTCAATGTGATCACACAAGCCAAAGCGAAAAAAATCATTGACATCATGAAAGGGCGAATAGGCGAACATAAATGCTATGGGCGTCACACAAATCAATGCAATGATGGCAATCCAAAAGAATGGTTTGAGATGTTTGAGTGCAGTCATGGATGAAATGTTATAAAAATTTTGCCGCGCCTCGGTTGGCGAGCTCGTCAGCTTTTTCGTTTTCAGGATGTCCGGCATGGCCTTTTACCCAAGTCCAGTGGACTTCGTGCTGTTGAACCAGGCTGTCGAGTTCTTTCCATAAATCATCGTTTTTAACCGGTTTTTTGGCGGCGGTTTTCCAGCCGTTTTTTTTCCAGCCGTGTATCCAGCTTTCCATACCGTTTTTGACGTATTGCGAGTCGGTGCAGATGATGACTTGGCAGCGGCGTTTTAGGGATTTCAGGCCTTCGATGACGGCGGTCAGCTCCATGCGGTTGTTGGTGGTTTCCGCTTCGCCGCCGAACAGTTCTTTTTCATGTGCGCCGTAACGCATGAACACGCCCCAGCCGCCGGCGCCGGGATTGCCTTTGCATGCGCCGTCGGTGTAGAGATAGACGGGTTTGTCCATAAAATACCTTTGTGTGAAGAGCCATTATCATAACACAAGGCAGGAGGTCGTCTGAAAGCGGGGTTTGGAAATGGTTTTTTAAGTGGATGAATGGATGCCGCGCTGATTGTCGGCAATGGGAAACAGGTCGTCTGAAACGGTTTCAGACGACCTGTTTGACTATGGGCGCGGTGTTAACTGCCTGAGCCGACGGTGTAAACCTTACCGATGCTGCTGGGGTCTTGCAGGACGGCGGCGACGGCGGTGGCGAGTCCGTTTCGGCTCATGTAGTTTTTAGGGATGCCGTCGGGGCGGTCGGTCAGGATGTGGCGATTGTCTTCGCTGTTGTCCAAACCGCAGGGGCGGAGGATGGTCCAGTTCAAACTGCTTTGTTTGAGGTAGATTTCGGCTTCGGTTTTGGCGCGGACGGCTTCGCCGAGGGCTTGTTTGAAGGGTTCGCTCATCATGTCCCATTGTTCGCCGCAACCCATGCTGGTAATCAGGATGAAACGGGCTTGCGGGTTGGCGGCTTGGGCGGCGGCGATGATGTTGATATTGCCCAATGCGTCGCTGCGTATGCCTTGTTCGTTTTTGCCGCCGACGAAGCTGATGACGCTGTCGGGGCGGTATTGTGCGAACACTTTGTCGAGCGCGTCGGCATCGAGCGCGTCGGCTACGGTCGTATGAATGCGGTGTTCGCTAAAGAACGAATCCTCAGACGGCTTTCTTAATACGGCGACGGTGTCGGCGGGGTTGGTGAGTGTGCTGATGAACGCGCGGCCGGACGGGCCGTTGGCACCGAAGATGAGTTGCATGGGGTCTCCTTTGTTGGATGGTTTGGGGTAGGCTGGTTGATTTTCAGACGACCTTTTTGGGTTTGATGTTGTGCTGTCGTGGGCATAGCCCACACTATAGTGGATTAACTTTAAACCAGTACGGCGTTGCCTCGCCTTAGCTCAAAGAGAACGATTCTCTAAGGTGCTGAAGCACCAAGTGAATCGGTTCCGTACTATCTGTACTGTCTGCGGCTTCGTCGCCTTGTCCTGATTTAAATTTAATCCACTATACGTTCCGACTATTGTGAAACTGAAATCCCAAAGCGTACTCTGCACGGTTCGTTCTTTGCCCTCTCCCTAACCCTCTCCCACTGGGAGAGGGGATGGGTTGACAGGGAAGCTAAAAGTGGCAGAGAAGCCAAAAATGGAGGCAGTCGTAGCGTGGGCTTTGCCCGCGGAATTGACTTACTGGTTTGTGCTTTGCCCTCTCCCACGGGGAGAGAGGATGGGTTTGCAAGGAAACTCCAAGTGGTAGAGAAGCCAAAAATGGTTGGGTCTCGGTATCCTCAATTCCCTCTCCCCGTGGGAGAGGGTTAGGGAGAGGGCGGTAAGCGCAAGCTTACTTTAGTGGCAAACGCCAATCTTGCAGGCAGCCTGTCGAATTTCATCGGATATTTACGATGCCGAAAGATGACTTTGTTTGTGCAGGAATGCGGCAATTTCTATCGGTTTTCGGGCAGAGGTCGTCTGAAACCTGTTTAAGCTGTCTCGAACAGTTTTCTCATGGCTTCGATTTGGTGTCGTTTGAGTTCGCCTGCTTCATCGCGGCCGACGAAGATTTTGAACATGGCGCCGCCGTTGCGGTTGATGAAGTTGAGCGAGCAGGTGTCTTTGCCCATAAACGGGCGTTCCAAAAGGTAGATGGCGGCGCAGTTTTCGTAATAGATATGACCGTGTACGCCGCCGTCGGTTTCGGGGTGGTCGAAGTTGTAGAAGCCACGGCCGACTTTGCCGCCGGGCAGTTTGCCGGTGACTTCGACGATGGCGTCGGGGGTGTGGGCGATGAAGGTGACGGCTTCGTCCCAGGCGGCGACGGCTTGGAGGATTTCGACGATGCGGCTGCCTTCGGTTTGGCGGATGCAGTTTTCGGGCAGGCAGCGGATGACGTCTTCAAAGCTGCATTGGTTTTGCGCGGCGAGCATTTCGAGCACTTGGCCGGGATTTTTTTCCAATGATTGGCGCAACATGATTTGTTGTTCGGATGAAAGTTTTTGCATGGTTTGATCCTTTTCTTGGGTTGGGAGGGTGAGCATGAGTTTACGGATGAGGGTGGGCGACCAGTAGCGGCCGCTGGTGTTCAGGCGGATGAGGCCGTCTGAACCTTGTTCTTCAAAGAGCTGCATTGCCTGCCATTGGGCAATCAGTTTCTGCGCGGCGGCGTTGCCGTCAAACAGCGAGGGATTCAGACGGCCTGTTTCCATGTCGTGCTGCACTTGTCCGAGCAGGGTTTTGTTCGGGCTGTGGCCGCTCATGAAGGCGATGTTTTTTTCGCCTTTCGGGGTGGCGAGGTAGCTGTCCAAATCGCCCTGCACCTGATAGCTGAAGCCGCCGAGGTTGCCGCCGGCGCCGGAGCCGAACGCCCAGCAGGGGATATTGGATTTGACCAGCGTGTTGTAACGGTTGCGTTCTCCGCGGCCGGGATAGGCGAAATGGCTGTTGCTGACTTGGTTCCAGCCTTTTTGCGCCAGCGTTTCGACGGCGTAGGCGTATTGGTCTGCCTGAACGTCGAAACCCGGCGGGGCGGGAAATGCGCCTTTCTCCACCATACGGTTGATGGGCAGCATGGGATAGAGGTTGAAGGCGTAGGTGTCGAGTCCGGACAAAGGCAGAGCGGTGGCGCGTTCGAGATCGTTTTGCCAAACGGCGTCGGTTTGGTTGGGCAGGCCGAACATCAAATCGACAACGATGACGGCGTTGATTTCACACAGTTTTTCCAGATAGGCAAAGGCTTCGTCGCCGCCGTGTTTGCGGCCGAGGCGGCGGCGGATGGCGGTGTCGAAAGTTTGCACGCCGATGGAAATGCGGTTGGCACCCGCTTCGATGCAGGCTTGGGCTTTTTCTATGTTGAAATGGCTCATGCGTCCTTCGATGGTGAACTCGCAGTCGTCGGCAATCGGCAGATATTGGTAACAGGCGCGGATGAGTCTGGCGAGGTCCGGGGTTTGCAGCGCGGTGGGCGTGCCGCCGCCGAAATAGACGGCGCGGATTTTGCCGTTGCCTTGGCGGATTTCGGATTCTGCCGCCATTTCTTCGATGATTTTGTCGGTGTAAACGCTGCTGTAACTCTCTTTCCACGCGTTGCGGTAGAAGCCGCAGAACACGCAGTGGTTGGCGCAGAAGGGGATGTGCAGATAGGCGAGCGCGTCGGAATCGGCGGCATGGGGGAGCTTCTGCCGCCAGATGTTCTGCCATTGAGGACGGGGAATCGGTATGCCGCCCCATATCGGCATCAGAGCCTGCCGTTCGGGAAAGGCTTTGGGCGCGGATTGGCGCGGTGTCCAAACGATCTGCTTTTCCATATTTGATTAAAAATGATTATTAATCATATTAGGAAATTAAATCACTGTCATCAGGCAGTGTCAAGGATGATGGAGCGGGAAAACGGAACATAAACAGTGTCGGCAGGTGAATAAATATAGTGGATTAACTTTAAACCAGTACGGCGTTGCCTCGCCTTAGCTCAAAGAG
>CAUOMQ010000156.1:0-6028 GCA_963456805.1 uncultured Neisseria sp.
TCATACGACCTTCCAACTCGGTCTGGGCATTGGACCAACGAAAATCGGGCATGCGGCTTTCGCTCCGACAGGCAACCAGATGCCGCGCCACGCGACGGGTTTCGCTCACGCAGGAAAGTTCGGCACGGGCGCGCGGGTGGTTCCAAGCGCGCATGGGCATAGCGGGGTCGTCTGAAAAAGAGGTTGATTACTGAAGCGCTGTCTGTCGGCTTGCCTTAATGCTTTTCTCCCTGCTCTTTAGTCGGCTCTTTGGTCTGAACCGGCGTAACCGGGAAAAACAAGATCAGCGGGTTGGCTTTAATCTGCTGCCAGAAGCTTTTGCACAAATTACCGACACTGCCGATTTTCGTGCCGCGCGAGCGCAGGGCGACGAAGAGGGCGAGGGTGAAGCTGACGATGAGGTTGACCAGGCCGATGGCGAGGACGCTGCAAATGCCGAGCAGGAATGTACCTAAACCGACGTTGCCGCTGACGGCGGCATAGCCGAGGTTGGCGGAGGAGAAGGCGACATGGCGGATGTCCAGCGGTAGGCCGAGGAGGTGTCCGAAGTAGCCGGTCATGCCTAAAAGCATCCCGAAGATGAAGTTGCCAACCAGCGAGCCGTAGTGTTTGTGAATGTAGGCGGCGAGGATGCGGCGGGGTTTGGGGCGCATGATTTTGCGCAACAAGGGATTGAAGGGCAGGCGTTGGCGCAGGTTGAGGTAGTCAGCGCGGTTGTCGAAGAAGCCTGCGATGATGCCGGAACAGAACAGCCACAAGCCCGCAATAGCGGCATACCATAGGGTCGGATGATTGATGATGTCTATGGATTTGAACTGGTAGGCGGTGGTGTGGGCATCAAGTATAGGCTGTTGGTGCAGATGGGCATAGCCGAACGATATGGCACACGCCAAAAGGATGGCGATGGAAACGTTGCCGAAGACGGCGACGCTTTGGGAGCGGCATACGTCGATAAGGAGCTTGGCGAGCTTGTTGTCCACCGCTTTGCCGCCTTCGTTGAGATCGACCTGTTCGGCGAAGCTGGCGGCGGTCATGGCGGGCTGCTTGGTGGCGACGGTGCAGTGCAGCATATGGATGAGCATGAAGCCTATACCGTAGTTGAGCCCTGACAGCAAGGAGGTAACGAAGGGGCTGAAGCCGAGTGTGCCGATGTGGATTTTGTGCAATGCCATCAGGGCGATGATGACGCCGCCGCCCGCCGCGGAGTAGAACATTTTGAAATATTCTTTGCGGTTGCGGGTGATGTAATGCTCGCCGTGGTGGCTTTTGTTTTCGGTAATGCTGCGGGCGAGCATGCGTATGCTGCTGCGGCGCAGGTGGCGGGTACTGTATTGCTCGACCGCGGCGTAGATGAGGGAATTCATCAGAGTAATGGTCAGGCGGTTGCGGTTGCCGGCATCGGTTTGGATGTCGGTGAGCAGTTTCAGGCGATCTACGGTCTGCTGGAGCCGTTCGAGCAGGTGGGCGACTTTGACGGACGAACCTGAACCTGCGCCCGTCCCTTTTCGGCGCAGATAGTCGATCTGACTGCAACATTGGTCGAACATGACTTCGAGGTGGGCGGTGTCGTAAGGGGTGGTGTCGTTGCGGTAGTGTTCGACCAGCTTGGCGGTTTCGCGCTGGAGGGCGACGAAGGGAGAATCGGCTTCGAGCAGGCGCGGGGCGATGCGGATGAGGTCGGGTTCGATGGCTTCGGAGGCAATCCAAATGGCCAGCATTTCGATGGCGCGCAGGCGGGCGTCAACCAACTGGCGGCAGGCGTTTTGCAGCAAGGCGGGATCGGCGCTGGTGCGTATCAGGTCGTACAGGCTTAACCATTGGCGGATGCTGAGGGTTTGCAGCCATTTGTCGTCGTTTTCGGAGTGGAAAAGGTAGAGGAACACTTCGCGCAGGTTGGCAAAGTCTTTGTAGGACGGGCTGAAGCGTTCGTATATGCGTATGCCCATCTCGCGGGTAAAGCTGTGGCGCGAGAAGATGCCGAGTTTGATCAGCGCGGGATAGATGTGGACTTGCGAAAGCCAGTGGTAGAAGCGGCCACTGAAGTTTTTTCCGAGTTCTTCGTCTTGTTTGAGCGTGGAGATAATCAGGTCGAAGCGTTCTGCCGCCTGTTTTTTGCCGCCGCGCCGCAGGAATTTGATTAAGGCGTTGAGGATAAGGACGAAATCGGTGTCGGTCAGACTTTTGGAAAGTAAGGGATGTAGATTTTGGTGAGTAATTTTTTCCATTGCGGTATTTTTACATAAAACGGCGGGTTTGATAAGTTCGGGTAATTTATGCAACCTGCTGTAAGCACATTCGATATTTTGGAGCAATGTTTGACGATTTCAACCCTCTTTGTTTTGAAAAGGTCGTCTGAAAACCAGTTTCAGACGACCTTTCGCTTATTTCAGCATCTCTTCGGGAATGTTACAGACAGGAATCGGATTGACTTTGTGCTGCATGGCTTTGTGCAGGCGGGTGTAGATTTCCAAGACTTCGCGCTGCCTGCCTTCAAAATCTTCGGGACGGTGCGTGCCGTAAACACTCATCGCCCATTCGAGTTCGGGGTAGCTTGCGCCCATCTGTTCTTCGTCCGTGCGTTCGGTATCCCAAAGCCCGTCGGTCGGCACGGCTTTTTGGATGGACTCGGCGATGTCCAGTTCGCCGGCAATTTGATAAATCTGCGTTTTGGTCAAATCGGCAATCGGGCTGATGTCCACGCCGCCGTCGCCGTATTTGGTGAAGAAGCCCACGCCGAAATCTTCGATTTTGTTGCCCGTGCCGGTAACCAGCAAACCGTTTAGCTGACCGTAATAATAAAGCGTCAGCATCCGCAGGCGGCTGCGGGCGTTGGCAAGCGCGAGCTGTTTGGCGGGGAACTCAGTTTCATCGACCTCGACATCGGCGGCAAAAGTATCGAAAGTCGGCGTCAAATCCACACGCATCCCGCTGACGTTGGGAAACGCCTGTTCCAACCGGCGGATGTGTTCCTGTGCGCGGCTGACTTGGTCGGCTTTTTGGCGGATGGGCATTTCAAGCAGCAGAACCTTCAGCCCCGTCCGTGCTGCGATGGCGGAAACGACTGCGGAATCGATACCGCCGGAAACGCCGACGACAAACCCCTTGGCGTGTGCGGCGGCGGCATAGTTTTTCAGCCAGTCGGCAATATGGCGGATAACGGCTTGCGTCTGCATAGTCAGGCTCCTGATTTGAAAGGGGGAATCATACCCGATTTTGAAAGGCTGCGGCATATGGACAGGTCGTCTGAAAACACAGGTTTGGCATTGCGAAACCGATTGCCGCGTTTGCAATATTGTCGGTTTGAGGTTTTCAGACGACCTGTGTCATGAGCGGTTGACTCCTGTGTTTTAATGAGATTTTTTGTTTGACTTGTCTTTATATCGATAGATTTGCAGATTGGTTGACCTGCCGCCTTTGAACGAATTGATTTCATAAGTAATGCCATCATACACGGCGCGTGTACTGATCAGCTCTTCATTCAGCGGCTGTTTCTGTTTAAAGGCTTCGATGTTTTGGATATGTTTGTCCAGCAAGTCTTGAAACAGGTTGTCCGGTTTGTTTTTATGGTTGATGGTGGAAATGATTAAATCGGGGATAGTGGTGTCTTTCAAGATAAGCCCATCGTTTCCAATCACAGCATCCACACCGTCTACCTTGTTATTGACATGATATATGTTGACACTATACGGACATCCCAACTTGACAAAGTCTTTTAAAACTATAGATACAGAAAAAAGATTGGCATGATAGTCAGCAGCACTATACATGTTTTTCTTCCCGAAATTTCTTTTAAAGATTTCGTTATTGCTGTTTTCTATAAAGCTTAACTCTTGCAATTTGGGGACAATCAGTTCTTTGTTCATGGGGATAGGCAGGCGTTTAACTGCCTCGAAATGAGTAGGTTCATATCGCGGGTATGCCGCAGGGTCTGCAGGCGGGAGCCGAGGAGGCGTATTAAACTTATACTCGGAAGGATGACATTCAAAATTCGGGGTAGCTGCAGTTTTAACGGCTTCTGCATCTTGCTTTCCATCTTGCGTCAAATTCGGCTGATTGCTACATGCCGCCATAATCAGCAAACCCGCCAATACCATCAGCCTTTTATTGACTATCTCCATGATTTCACTTTCTTTATTTGGTCTTTGTTATAGTGGATTAACTTTAAATCAGGACAAGGCGACGAAGCCGCAGATAATACAGATAGTACGGCAAGGCGAGGCAACGCCGTACTGGTTTAAAGTTAATCCACTATATAATCAGTTATGGGCTTTCTTTCGGGTTCTATATCGATAAATTTGCAGATTAGTTGACCTGCCGCCTTTGAAAGAATTGATTTCATAGGTAATGCCATCATACACGGCGCGCGTTCTGATCAGCTCTTCATTAAGCGGCTGTTTCTGTTTAAAGGCTTCGATGTTTTGGATATGTTTGTCCAACAGGTCTTTAAACAGGTTTTCAGGCTTGTGTTTATGATCAATGGTAGAGATGACTAAATCGGGGATGGTGGTGTCTTTTAAGATAAGTCCATCGCTTCCAATCAATATTTCTACGCCGTTTACCTCATTATTTATATGATAAATATCGATATCATATGGGCACCCTTGATTGACAATGTCTTTTAAAGTGATAGTTATAGAAAAAATATTTTTATTATAGTCAACAGTATCATACATATTTTTCTTTCCGAAATTTTTTTCATAGATTTCGTTACTACTGTCTTCTATAAAGCCTAACTTCTGCAATTTGGGAACAATCAGTTCTTTGTTCATAGGGATAGGGAGACGTTTGGCTTCATCTCTAAAAGTCGATTTTCTCTGTTGCGCTAAACTGATTGGTATACTTGTAACATTAGGTAAAGGTGGGGGGATTTCTGGGAGTGTATTAAATTTATATTCGGAGGGATGGCATTCAAAATGAAGGGGAGGTGAATTTTTCTGCTTGGTTTTAGCAGTTTGGACATTTTGTTTTCCATTTAGGGTTAAGTTTGATTGATTTGTACATGCCGCTATAACCAGCAAACCCGCTAATACAGTCAGCTTTCTATTGAATGTCTTCATTATTGATAACCTTCTTTGTGCTTTTTCGATGTTCATCATATCCTGATGCGGTTTGTAACAAATAAATCGGGTTTTATGTTGGGTGGAAATGACGATGAATTTTGTATGTTAGCTGGGTTGAGATAATGGGTAAAGAAAATGGGATAAGCGGTGGAAGGTGTGTCTGAATGGTTTGCTTTGTTTAGCGAGATATAGTGGTAACTTTAAACCAGGACGGCGTTACCTCGCCTTGTCCTGATTTAAATTTAATCCACTATAAGTGGCTTGGCGATGCGAAAGGTCGTCTGAAAACCCGATTTGGGCTTTTCAGACGACCTTTCGTTTGGGGCGGTATCAATAAACGTCGCGTTGGTAGCGTTTGTCTTCGCGCATTTCGTTGAGATAGTCTTCGGCATCGTCGCGGCTGAGTTTGCCTTGGGTTTCGATGACGTCGATCAGGGCGGTTTCTACGTCGCGTGCCATGCGGGTGGCGTCGCCGCAGACGTAGAGGTGTGCGCCTTGTTGCAGCCAGTTCCAGACTTCGGCGGCGTGTTCGGCGATTTTGTGTTGGACATAGACTTTGTGTTCGCCCTGCCTGCTCCATGCCAAATCGGCGCGGGTGAGTATGCCGTCTTTGCGGTAATCGCTCCATTCAAGCTGGTACAGAAAGTCGTCGGCGAGGCGTTGATTGCCGAAGATGAGCCAGTTTTTGCCGTTGTCGCCGTTGGCGGCGCGTTGTTGCATGAAGGCGCGGAAGGGGGCGATGCCTGTGCCTGCGCCTATCATGATGACGGGGGTGTTGCCGTCGGCGGGCAGGCGGAAGTTGGGGTTGGGTTCGACGAAGACGCGTACTTCGCCGCCTTCTTCAAGGCGTTCGCCCAGATAGCCTGAGGCTGCGCCGGTGTAGGTGTTGCCGTGGTGTTCGAAGCGGACGACGCCGACGGTCAGGTGGACTTCTTCGCCGACTTCGTCTTGCGCGGAGGCGATGGAGT
>CAUOMQ010000157.1:0-6005 GCA_963456805.1 uncultured Neisseria sp.
CATATATCCTATACCTTGTCAGAATTCTAAAATCAATTACTACTTTTTTAGGTTGCGCTTATGGAGGAGATGTCCGATAAACAGCTAAGAAGATATTATCGGATATAGATTCCAACCTATAGTTTTTCTATAAAAAAGGTCGTCTGAAAATAAAATTTCAGACGACCTTTCAAGCATATAACCTGATTAACCCAGATCAAACGCTTTATGCAGGACGCGGGTGGCGAGTTCCATGTATTTCTCGTCAATCAAGACGGAAACTTTGATTTCTGAGGTGGAAATCATTTGGATGTTGATGCCTTCTTCGGCGAGGGTGCGGAAGATTTTGGCAGCAACGCCGACGTGCGAACGCATACCCAAGCCGACTGCGGAGACTTTGCACACGGTGTCGTCGCCGTCGATGGCGGCTGCGCCGATGCTGTCTTGCAGTTTGGTCAGGATTTCGATGGTTTGTTTGTACTCGCCGCGCGGTACGGTGAAGGAGAAATCGGTAGTGCCTTCGCTGCCGACATTTTGGATGATCATGTCGACTTCGATATTGGCATCGGCAACCGCGCCTAAAATCTGATAGGCGACGCCGGGTTTGTCGGGTACGCCGCGCACGTTGATGCGGGCTTGGTTTTTATCGAATGCGATACCGGTTACGGCAGCTCTTTCCATGTTGTCGTCCTCTTCAAAGGTAATTAAGGTGCCGTTGCCGCCGTCTTGCAGGCTGCTCAGTACGCGCAGGCGCACTTTGTATTTTCCGGCGAATTCTACTGAACGGATTTGCAAAACTTTCGAACCGAGGCTTGCCAGTTCGATCATTTCTTCAAATGTAACCGTATCCATGCGGCGCGCTTCAGGCACGACGCGGGGGTCGGTGGTGTAAACGCCGTCTACGTCGGTATAGATTTGGCATTCGTCCGCTTTGAGGGCTGCGGCGAGTGCAACGGCGGAAGTGTCGGAACCGCCGCGTCCGAGCGTGGAAATATTGCCTTCGCTGCTGATGCCTTGGAAACCGGCGACGATGACGACTTTGCCCTCGGCGAGATCGGCGCGCATTTTTTCGTCATCGATGCTTTCGATGCGGGCTTTGGTGTGGGAAGTATCGGTTTTGAGGGCGACCTGCCAGCCGGTGTAGCTTTTGGCATCCACGCCGATGTCTTTCAATGCCATTGCCAAAAGGCCGATGGTCACTTGCTCGCCGGTGGACAAGACTACGTCCAGCTCGCGCGGATCGGGATGCTCCTGCATTTCGTGCGCCAGCGCAACCAGGCGGTTGGTTTCGCCGCTCATGGCGGATACGACGACAACGATGTCGTGTCCTTCGGCGCGGGCTTTGGCGACACGTTTGGCTACGTTTTTAATGCGTTCGGGCGAGCCTACTGATGTGCCGCCGTATTTATGTACGATTAACGCCATGTTTCGTGCTTTCTTGAGGGGAAGTTGGTCGGGCAGTATGGTCTGCTGGAAAAGGGCTTATTATTACTATTTTTTACATGAAATTCAAGGCTGGGACGGGAATAATCGAATTTTCTACCGGAATCGGAGAATAAGGGTGCTGGAGTGTGATTCATGGCAAAAGGTCGTCTGAAAACCAAAGGGATGGTTTTCAGACGACCTTTTTTTCAGTTGGGCAATGAAACCGAGCCAGGAACAATGGATTGACGGTTTGATTGGTTTTGGGAATATGGTTTGCCGTCAAGCAGTGCGGTGTTTTTTGCCACGTATCCATTTGGTCAATATGCCGCCTTCGCTGCCGAAGATGACGGACAGGGTGTATAAGACGCCGCAACACAAAATAATGGCAGGGCCGGACGGTATTTCGACGTGATACGAAAACAGCAGGCCCGCAAAGCCGCAGAAGAGTGCCAGAAAGACTGACAATAAAATCAACATCCCCATATTTTTTGCCCACAAGCGCGCGGTAATGGCGGGCAACATCATCAGCCCGACCGACATCAGCGTGCCGAGTGCTTGAAAGCCGGCAACCAAGTTCATAACCACCAACACCAGAAACACGACATGCCAAAAGCCGCCTTTCCCGCCAACGGCTTTTAGGAACAGAGGGTCTATGCTTTCCAAGACTAAGGGGCGGTAGATGATTGCCAAAGCGGTGATCGTTATGCTGGCGGCGATGGCAATCAGTTGTAATGCAGGGATGTCCACTGCCAAGACGGAACCGAACAGCAAATGCAGTAAATCTACGCTGCCGTCCTTTTGTTTGCTGACCAAGATGACGCCGATTGCCAGACTGCTCAAATAAAATGCGGCAAAGTTGGCATCCTCTTTCAAAGTGGTAAAACGGCTGACTAATCCTGCCAAAAGGGCCATCAGCATGCCGGCAACAAAGCCGCCTATGCTCATTGCCGGCAGGCTCAAACCGGCGAAAATATAACCTATCGCGGCGCCGGGCAAAACGGCGTGACTTAATGCGTCTCCGACCAGGCTCATGCGGCGCATCACGAGGAAAACGCCGACAGGCGCGGCACTGAATGCCAAACAGAATATCGATGCCAGCGCATAACGCATGAAATCGAACTCTACGAACGGAGAAATCAGTAAATCGTAAAAATTCATGGTGTTTGCCGTTTGAGTTTGAAAATAATCGATGCAGGCGCATTATCCTGATTCTGCCGCATAAGGGCAAATGGGATAACCGCCTGCAATCGTTTTCAGATGACCTTAAAAGGTTTCGGCTTCTGCCAAGATTTTACCTGCCAAGTCTTTGGGCGACAGGTTGGGTTCGCCTTGCAGCGGCCATTTGATGCCGACGGTCGGGTCGTTCCAAAGCAGTGAATGTTCGGCTTTCGGGTTGTAATAGTCCGTGCATTTGTAAACGAATTCGGCCTCATCGCTCAAAACGTAAAAGCCGTGTGCGAAACCTTCAGGTACCCAAAGCTGGCGTTTGTTTTCAGCCGACAGGATTTCGCCCGCCCATTTGCCGAAAGTCGGCGAATCCTTACGCATATCGACGGCAACGTCGAACACTTCGCCGACAACGACGCGGACGAGTTTGCCTTGCGTGTTTTCGGTTTGGTAATGCAGGCCGCGCAATACGCCTTTGCCTGATTTGGAATGGTTTTCCTGCACGAAGGTGCGGTCGCAGACGTTGGCCTTAAACCATTCGTCGCGGAAGGTTTCCATGAAGAAGCCGCGCGCGTCGCCGAAGACTTGCGGTTCTAAAAGTTTGACTTCGGGAATGGTGGTATCAATGATTTTCATATTTTCAATTCCACTTGAACGAATCAAGAAAAACTACGCTTGATGTTATGAATACAATAGATTTGAGCTTAGCGGTTTATGCCCGCCAACAAACGTAACAGGTATTGACCGTATTGGTTTTTTGCCATCGGGCGGGCGAGTTCTTCCAAACGCTCGTCTGAAAGCCAGCCGTTGCGCCAAGCGATTTCTTCGAGGCAGGCGACTTGCAGGTCTTGGATGTTTTGCACGGTTTGGACGAATGAGGCGGCCTCGTGCAGACTTTCATGCGTACCGGTGTCCAACCATGCAAAGCCACGCCCCAAAAGCTGGACGGACAATGAACCGTCGTCAAGATACATTTGGTTGAGCGTGCTGATTTCGAGTTCGCCGCGCGCGGACGGTTTGACTTGTTTGGCAAATTCTACGACGCGGTTGTCGTAGAAATATAAGCCTGTTACCGCCCAGTCGGATTTGGGCTGTTTCGGTTTTTCTTCGATGGATAAGGCATTGAAGTTTTCGTCAAATTCGACGACGCCGAAGCGTTCGGGGTCTTTGACTTGGTAGCCGAACACGGTGGCGCCGTGTTTTTTGGAGGCAGCTTGTTTCAGGGTTTGGGTAAACGACTGGCCGTAGAAAATATTGTCGCCCAAGACCAAGCAGACGTTGTCGTTGCCGATAAACTCTTCGCCGATGATGAATGCTTGCGCCAAGCCGTCGGGGCTGGGTTGTTCGGCGTAGCTGATGGAGATGCCGAAATCGCTGCCGTCGCCGAGCAGTCGTCTGAAAGAGGGATTGTCTTCGGGGGTGGTGATGACCAAGATTTCGCGTATTCCCGCCAACATCAATACGGACAGGGGATAGTAAATCATGGGTTTGTCGTACACGGGCAGGAGCTGTTTGGATACGCCGCGCGTGATGGGGTAGAGGCGCGTGCCGCTGCCGCCGGCAAGGATGATGCCTTTCATGGGGGTCCTTTGTTGGTCTGATTGTTGAAATCAGCAAAATGTGTGAAATGGATTTTAAGGTCGTCTGAAAACATAGTTTGTGCATGGCTAATGTTTTCAGACGACCTTCGGTTTTAAAGGGGCTTGCCATTTACCATGCCGAAGAAGCTTTTGATATCGAAGTAAACGGAACGGATGTCGCCTGCTTCATTTTGCACATCAATACGGTCATAGACGCCGCCGTTTTGCTGCAACAGGGCTTGTCCGACTTTGCGGTATCCCGGCATATTTTCTGCAATCCAGCGGTTTTCGGCGCCAATGCCGCGCATAGTGTCGTCTCCAATGATGACAACTGCCCGCTCAATAGTGCTGACATCGGCTTTTGTCATCTTTTTAACAGTCGTTTGTGCGGCATGATGTCGCGTTTCTTTTGCCAGAACCGGCATAGAGACGAACAAGGCTGAGGTCAAAGTTGCCGATAAGACTATGCGGGACAGAGAATGCATGGAAATACCTTTTTCGATGATGCCTGTTGTTTGCAATGTAGGGCAGGTATGGTTTAAAGCTTGCCCAGACGTTCCAGACGGTAGCTGCCGTTCAATACATTTTGCCACCAGGTTTTGTTGTTCAAATACCATTGCACCGTTTTGCGGATGCCGGATTCGAACGTTTCCTGCGGTTTCCAGCCCAGTTCCCTGCCGATTTTGGCGGCGTCGATGGCGTAGCGTACGTCATGGCCGGGGCGGTCTTGCACGAAGGTAATCAAATCTTCGTAGCGCGCCACACCGGCTGGTTTTTCGGGAACGAGTTCTTCCAGCAGGGTGCAGATGGTTTTGACTACCTCGATATTGGCTTTTTCATTGTGTCCACCGATATTGTAGGTTTCGCCGACGACGCCTTCGGTAACAACCTGATACAGCGCGCGGGCGTGGTCTTCGACAAACAACCAGTCGCGGATTTGCATCCCGTCGCCGTACACGGGCAATGGTTTGCCGTCGAGTGCGTTCAGAATCATCAATGGAATGAGTTTTTCAGGGAAGTGGTACGGACCGTAGTTGTTTGAACAGTTGGTTACGATGGTCGGCAGGCCGTAAGTGCGCAGCCATGCACGCACGAGATGGTCGCTGGAAGCCTTGGAAGCGGAATAGGGGCTGGACGGGGCGTAGGGCGTAGTTTCGGTAAACAAATCGTCCGTGCCGTGCAAATCACCATAGACTTCGTCGGTGGAAATATGGTGGAAACGGAAAGTTTCACGTTTTTCAGACGACATTTGCTGCCAGTAGGCGCGCGCAGCTTCCAGCAGGTTGAACGTGCCGACGATGTTGGTTTGGATGAATTCGCCAGCAGAATCAATCGAGCGGTCGACATGACTTTCCGCTGCCAAGTGCATTACGGCATCGGGCTGGTGTTGTGCAAACACGCGGTCAAGTTCGGCACGATCGCAAATGTCCACTTGCTCAAAAGCGTAACGGGGACTGTCGGCTACGTCGGTCAGTGATTCGAGATTGCCCGCGTAAGTTAATTTGTCGAGATTGATGACGGAATCTTGGGTATTTTGGATGATGTGGCGGACAACTGCCGAGCCGATAAAGCCCGCACCGCCGGTAACGAGGATTTTTTTCATGGGATGGGTCTGAGATACAGTACAGCTTTGAATTATAACTGTATACATGTATACGTGTATACATGGAGGGAATTTAACATCATGGTATTTTTCTTGCCGTTTAGGTGAAATTTATGCCATTCATCTTAACAAAGATATTTGTCATTATGGTTATGGTATATTTAAGGCGTTCATCATAAATTCATCCTAGTGTTATCATGACTGCCCGCCAATCCTACCACCTCACCTTCGCCCGTTTCTCCCCCTCCCTC
>CAUOMQ010000158.1:0-5945 GCA_963456805.1 uncultured Neisseria sp.
GAGTTTCTGCGAAGCTAAAGTGCGGTTTCAACGAATTGAAAAGCAGCCTGCACGTTGAAAATACCGCTCAAGCAAACCTGTGGTTTGCCGCCCTCTCCCTAGCCCTCTCCCACGGGGAGAGGGGATGGGGTTGCAGGCTGCTTTTAAGGTTCAGGCAATTTTTAACTCTTGTTGAAGCTGTACTTTCAGAAGCTCCATTTTCAGACGACCTCGTGGAGTACCACAGGCACACGCATCGACCGTCTGAATCAAAGATTCAGACCGATGGCAGTCCGCACCCGAGTTTATGCGGCAAACAGCGAAGCTGCGGTAACCCGTCCCCTCTCCCCGTGGGAGAGGGTTAGGGAGAGGGCAGTAAGCCGCAAGCTTACATCAAAGCCGATAACGCTTCCGTTACAACCCCGCCCACTGAAAGCAGCCTGCAACGAAGTCAAAACGACAAACCGCATTGCAAACCACCCAACCCATAGGAGAACCCCATGCAAAACGAAACCATCAACCTGAAACAGCACCTTGCCGCCATCAAAGAATACTGGCAGCCCGAAATCATCAATCGCCACGGGTTCCAATTCCGCCTGGTCAAACTTTTGGGCGATTACGGCTGGCATACGCACGGATACAGCGACAAAGTGCTGTTTGCCGTGGAGGGCGACATGGCGGTGGACTTCGCCGACGGCGGCAGCATGACGATACGCGAAGGCGAGATGGCGGTTGTGCCAAAGTCGGTGTCGCACCGCCCGCGTTCGGAAAACGGCTGCTCGGTGGTGCTGATTGAGCTGCCCGACCCGTCCGAGGCCGCCTGAAAACGAAGTTTCCGAAGGAAGCTGAGTTTCTGCGAAGCTAAAACGAAGTTTCCGAAGGAAGTCGAGTTTCTGCGAAGCTAAAAGCAGCCTGCACCTTCAATATGCCGAAAGCACAACCCTACCGCACACCAACACACAAAGGAAATCCCATGACACGCTTCAAATATTCCCTGCTGTTTGCCGCCCTGCTGCCCGTGTACGCGCAGGCCGATGTTTCTGTTTCAGACGACCCCAAACCGCAGGAAAGTACCGAATTGCCGACTATCACCGTTACCGCCGACCGCACCGCGAGTTCCAACGACGGCTACACCGTTTCCGGCACGCACACCCCGCTCGGGCTGCCCATGACCCTGCGCGAAATCCCGCAGAGTGTCAGCGTCATCACATCGCAACAAATGCGCGACCAAAACATCAAAACGCTCGACCGCGCCCTGTTGCAGGCGACCGGCACCAGCCGCCAGATTTACGGCTCCGACCGCGCGGGCTACAACTACCTGTTCGCGCGCGGCAGCCGCATCGCCAACTACCAAATCAACGGCATCCCCGTTGCCGACGCGCTGGCCGATACGGGCAATGCCAACACCGCCGCCTATGAACGCGTGGAAGTCGTGCGCGGCGTGGCAGGGCTGCTGGACGGCACGGGCGAGCCTTCCGCCACCGTCAATCTGGTACGCAAACGCCCGACCCGCAAGCCATTGTTTGAAGTCCGCGCCGAAGCGGGCAACCGCAAACATTTCGGGTTGGGCGCGGACGTATCGGGCAGCCTGAACGCCGAAGGCACGCTGCGCGGCCGCCTGGTTTCCACCTTCGGACGCGGCGACTCGTGGCGGCAGCGCGAACGCAGCCGCGATGCCGAACTCTACGGCATTTTGGAATACGACATCGCACCGCAAACCCGTGTCCACGCAGGCATGGACTACCAGCAGGCGAAAGAAACCGCCGACGCGCCGCTCAGCTACGCCGTGTACGACAGCCAAGGTTATGCCACCGCCTTCGTCCCGAAAGACAACCCCGCCACAAATTGGTCGAACAGCCGCCACCGTGCGCTCAACCTGTTCGCCGGCATCGAACACCGCTTCAACCAAGACTGGAAACTCAAAGCCGAATACGACTACACCCGCAGCCGCTTCCGCCAGCCCTACGGCGTGGCAGGCGTGCTTTCCATCGACCATAGCACCGCCGCCACCGACCTGATTCCCGGCTATTGGCATGCCGACCCGCGCACCCACAGCGCCAGCGTGTCATTGACCGGCAAATACCGCCTGTTTGGCCGCGAACACGATTTAATCGCGGGTATCAACGGCTACAAATACGCCAGCAACAAATACGGTGAACGCAGCATCATCCCCAACGCCATCCCCAACGCCTACGAATTTTCCCGCACGGGCGCCTATCCGCAGCCATCATCGTTTGCCCAAACCATCCCGCAATACGGCACCAGGCGGCAAATCGGCGGCTATCTCGCCACCCGTTTCCGCGCCGCCGACAACCTTTCGCTGATTTTGGGCGGACGATACACCCGTTACCGCACCGGCGGCAGCTACGACAGCCACACCGGCGGCACGCCCACCATCCGCGCCAACCGTTTCACCCCCTACACAGGCATCGTGTTCGACCTGACCGACAACCTGTCGCTTTACGGCTCGTACAGCAGCCTGTTCGTCCCACAATCGCAAAAAGACGAACACGGCAGCTACCTGAAACCCGTAACCGGCAACAATCTGGAAGCCGGCATCAAAGGCGAATGGCTTGAAGGCCGTCTGAACGCATCTGCCGCCGTGTACCGCGCCCGTAAAAACAACCTCGCCACCGCAGCAGGACGCGACCCGAGCGGCAACACCTACTACCGTGCCGCCAACCAAGCCAAAACCCACGGCTGGGAAATCGAAGTCGGCGGCCGCATCACGCCCGAATGGCAGATACAGGCAGGCTACAGCCAAAGCAAAACCCGCGACCAAGACGGCAGCCGCCTGAACCCCGACAGCGTGCCCGAACGCAGCTTCAAACTCTTCACCGCCTACCACTTCGCCCCCGAAGCTCCAAGCGGCTGGACCATCGGCGCAGGCGTGCGCTGGCAGAGCGAAACCCACACCGACCCTGCCACGCTCCGCATCCCCAATCCCGCCACCAAAGCCCGCGCCGCCGCCAACAGCCGCCAAAAAGTCTACGCCGTCGCCGACATCATGGCGCGTTACCGCTTCAATCCGCGCGCCGAACTGTCGCTGAACGTGGACAACCTGTTCAACAAACACTACCGCACCCAGCCCGACCGCCACAGCTACGGCGCACTGCGGACAGTGAACGCAGCGTTTACCTATCGGTTTAAATAAGGTCGTCTGAAAACGAGGTTTCCGAAGGAAGTCGAGTTTCTGTGAAGTTAAAGTGCAGCTTCAACGAAGTTAAAAATTACCTGAACCCTAAAAGCAGCCTGTAACCCCATCCCCTCTCCCCGTGGGAGAGGGCTAGGGAGAGGGCGGCAAACCGCAGGCTTGCATTCGGAACGAAACGAAAACCGCCACACGGAGTCTAATCAAACCGGTTAGGAAAACAAATAATGCGGTCATATTCCGCTTTCAGACGACCCAAACCGACCGAAACATATAGTGGATTAAAATAAAAATGAGACAAGACAGCAACGCCTGCTGTGTACAGCTAGAATACATAAGGGCGTTGGCAACGCCGTATCATTGCGATTTTAGTCCGCCATAAATTTTGTCTGCAACCAAAGGAAAACCATCATGAAAAACATCAAAACCCAACTTTTCGCCATCCTTATCAGCCTTTTTGCCGCAGCCGTGCCTGCCGCCGAAATCGCCCAAAGCACGGGCAAAATCTTTGAAGGCGAAAACTACACCGTCATCCGTGAAACCCTGCCCAAAGGCAAGGAAATCCCCCGCCACAACCACCCTGGCCACACCCTGCTGGTTACCCAAACCAAAGGCAGCTCGGTATTTTTGTTTGATGGCGGAAAAAGGCAGGAATTGCGGCCAGGCAGCGTCCTGAAGGCGGACGGCAGCGAATACGTCGCCATCAAAATAACCGCCGACAGCGAGTTGGTGATTGTGCTGGTGAAGGACGCAGAGAACGGTCGGAACGGAAAATGACATCCGTAAAAGCCGGGGTGGGTGGCAAAAAATACTAACTGTCTGACGACAAACAAAAACAAATTCCCGCTTGTAGGTTAAAATCAGGCTATGCTAATATGCACAACAACAGTTTTTTCCAGAATAATCTGTGTTAGAATGCAGGTTTAGATGGAAAACTCTATCCGAACTCGGTACAATACCGACGAATTTATTTCTCTTAAACAACCCGCCGCAAGGCAAAAGGAACGACTGATATGTCAAACATCGAACAACAAGTTAAGAAAATTGTTGCTGAACAACTGGGCGTAAACGAAGCCGAAGTCAAAAACGAATCTTCCTTCCAAGACGACCTGGGTGCAGATTCTTTGGACACCGTAGAACTGGTTATGGCTTTGGAAGAAGCTTTCGGTTGCGAAATCCCCGATGAAGAAGCCGAAAAAATCACTACCGTACAACTGGCTATCGACTACATCAACGCCCACAACGGCTAATCGGCCGCACCAAACACCCCAGCCTCTGCTGCGTTAGCGCAATAGAGGCTGTTACCTTATATATGTGGGGAAAAATCCGTTATAATAGCCGCCCGGAATCCGATTCCGAACCGCTATTATCATTTTCAGACGGCATCTTGCCGCATCCCACCGAAAACCAACAGCGAGATTATCATGAGTCAGAGAAGAGTAGTCATCACAGGCCTCGGCCAAGTATCACCGGTCGGCAACGACGTCGCCACCGCATGGAGCAACCTGCTCGCAGGCAAAAGCGGCATCGGCCAGATTACCCGCTTTGACGCATCAGACATCAACAGCCAAATCGCCGGCGAAGTGCGCGACTTCGACATCGGCCAATACATCAGCGCCAAAGAAGCCCGCCGCATGGACGTGTTCATCCACTACGGCATCGCCGCCGCGCTGCAAGCCATCAGCGATGCCGGTTTGGACGAATTGGAAAGCCTCGACAAAGACCGTGTCGGCGTGAACATCGGCTCCGGCATCGGCGGTCTGCCCAGCATCGAAGCCACCGGTAAAGCCGTTATCGAAGGCGGCGCGCGCAAAATCAATCCTTTCTTTATCCCCGGTTCGCTGATCAACCTGATTGCGGGTCATGTAACCATCCTCAAAGGCTACCGCGGCCCCAGCTACGGCATGGTTTCCGCCTGTACCACCGGCGCGCACTCCATCGGCGACTCCGCCCGACTGATCAAATACGGCGACGCGGACGTGATGATTGCAGGCGGTGCCGAAGGCGCGATCAGCACTTTGGGCGTCGGCGGCTTTGCTGCGATGAAAGCCCTTTCTACCCGCAACGACGATCCCGCCACCGCTTCCCGTCCATGGGATAAAGGCCGTGACGGCTTCGTTATCGGCGAAGGCGCGGGTGTGCTGGTGTTGGAAGAATTGGAACACGCCAAAAAACGCGGCGCGAAAATTTACGCCGAAATCGTCGGCTTCGGCATGAGTTCCGATGCCTACCACATCACCGCCCCGAACGAAGAAGGCCCTGCGTTGGCGGTTACCCGTGCGCTGAAAGATGCCGGACTGAATCCCGAAGACGTCGATTACGTCAACGCACACGGTACATCCACTCCGTTGGGTGATGCCAACGAAACCAAAGCACTCAAACGTGCGCTGGGCGACCACGCCCGTAAAGTCATCGTCAATTCCACCAAATCCATGACCGGCCACTTACTCGGCGCGGCAGGCGGCGTGGAAGCGCTGTACAGCGTGTTGGCGGTACACGAGCAAAAATCTCCGCCGACCATCAACATCTTCGAACAAGACATCGAAGCGGGCTGCGATTTGGACTACTGCGCCAACGAAGCGCGCGACGCGAAAATCGACGTTGCCATCTCGAATTCCTTCGGCTTCGGCGGTACCAACGGTACGCTGGTGTTCAAACGGTTCAAAGACTGATTGAAGCGGTTTGAAACAAGACGAAAGGTCGTCTGAAAACCTGAAACAAGGGTTTTCAGACGACCTTTTTCATGTTGGCAAACATGGGGCTTATAGTGGATTAAATTTAAATCAGGACAAGGCGACGAAGCCGCAGACAGTAC
>CAUOMQ010000159.1:0-5944 GCA_963456805.1 uncultured Neisseria sp.
GAGAATCGTTCTCTTTGAGCTAAGGCGAGGCAACGCCGTACTGGTTTAAAGTTAAGCCACTATACAAAGGTCGTCTGAAACATCAAGCAAAGACATCACTCCTTGTCAATATTCTGCCATTTCATTTTTCGAAAGTCCGCCATGCTGACCATTACCACCTGCCTCGCCTACCCCGAGCCGCCGTCCAACCTGCTGCCGTTGGCGGAAGCGCTGACGCACGACAACATCCCCACCGCCTTCGCGCCCTGGCAAAACCGCCCGAAATCCGCCTTCATCCTGCCTTTGTGCGCATGGGATTATGCAGCGGAGCCTGAAGCGTTTGGGCAGTGGCTGACCGAAGCGGAAGCGTGCGGGCAAAGGTTTATCAACCCCGTCGGGCTGATGCGTTGGAACATGGACAAACGCTATTTGTGCGATTTGGCAGAATGGGGGACGGACGTGATTCCGAGCGTGCAGACGTCGTCTGAAAAAGAAAAATTGGAAGACATTTTAAAAAATCGGGGCTGGCGGGAAGCGGTCGTCAAACCCGTTATCGGGCAGAGCGGGCGCGGCGTGGCGAAAATCAGGGCGGGAGAAGTGTCGTTGAAGGCGGAGGATTATCCGCAAGGCGTCATCGTCCAGCCTTATATCCGCGAAATCGAAACGGCGGGCGAAATCTCGCTGGTGTTTTTTGACGGGCATTTCAGCCATGCCGTACTGCGTATGCTGCCCCAAGGCGAATGGCGCGCCAATTCCGCCTACGGAGTCGCCGTCAGCCCCGCCGCGCCGCCGGAAAAAGCAGTTGAAACCGCACGGCAGATATTGGACATGCTGCCTCAAATACCGGCATACGCCCGCATAGACGGGACGCTGATCGGCGACAGGTTGCTGCTCAATGAATTGGAACTCGTCGAACCCGCCCTTTACCTGCATACCGCGGAAAACGCGGTTGCCGATATGGTGCAGGCGGTAAAGCGCGTTATCGCGGGTTGATGATAAAGAATTAATGCAAAAAAGGTCGTCTGAAAACAAAGGTAGCGGGTTTAAACCGTGCTATGCTTGTTTTCAGACGACCTTTTTAGTAAAACTGACTGCGTTCGGCAGTCAACCTTTGATCGGTATTACAATTTGGGCTCCCCCATCCAGACTGCGGCGAGTGCGACGATGGATACCAAACTGATGATCATGATTAAATTTAAAAACAAAATTGACATATAGCCTCCGAAATGTTTGCTGTTGTGTTTATTATTGATACTGCCGTTCGGTATCATGGTGTACCGTAAGGCAGTGGCGGCTTTACGCGGATACCCTTTTATAGTGGATTAACTTTAAACCAGTACGGCGTTGCCTCGCCTTGTTCTGATTTAAAGTTAATCCACTATATTGAACCGCTTTGCCGGGCGGTAGAATAGCATTGTCAGAATAGTTACTTTGTGTATTTACCTAATTTATCAGTAAGAAAAAGGCAATAATTATCAACAATTAATAAAAAGCACTATCACTTTCGGATGTTTTTTATCAAACATGGCTCATTAACAGGAAAACTTTTCCAAATCTCTATTTTTATTTGATTTATGCACAATTTTCATATCCGTTTCCGCCGCACGGCGCTCATAGCCGGTGTGGTATTTTTGCCTTTGGCGGTATTGATTGCCGTCCGTTTGCACACGCACGGCGGTTTTGAATTTGAAAAACCTTTGATGATGTGGGTCCACCATAACATCGGCGAAGGCTTTTTCCCTATTGCCACTGTTTTGCATTATTTGGGCAAAACCGCCATCGCCGTACCTTTAATCGGCATCGCGGCATGGTGGCTGTATCGTGCCGGCAACCGTCGCGGTGCGTTGTTTTGCGTGAGCGCCGCCTTGATACCGACGCTGAATATGCTGCTGATTAAAGATTGGTTCGAGCGGCCGCGGCCGCTGTTTTGGCCGCGCATGATTGAAGAGACTAATTTTTCGTTTCCCAGCGGACACAGTACCTTTTCCGCCGCCATCGCCGTCATGATGATTATGTTGTGCAGTGAGACGCCCTATCGGCGTGTCGCGTGGCTGATCGGCATTGCCTTTGCCCTGAGTACCGGCTTTTCGCGCGTTTATTTGGGCGTGCATTACCCGACCGACGTTTGGGCGGGCTGGACAAACGGCACGCTGACTGCGTTGTTGGTTTATTATTTCGTGTTCAGGGGCCGCTATCTTTCAGACGACCCGGCTGTTTCCCAAATATCCTCCGATGAATAATTTATCGCCCAATACGCCGTTTTGGCTGCGCAACGGCCACGCCGACACTATTTTCGCCAAATTCCTGCAACGCCCCTCCCCCGCTTACCGGCGCGAGTTGCTGCCCGACAGCACCGGCAAAACACAGGTTGCCTACGATTTTGTCGACAGCCCCAATCCCGACGCGCCGCTGGTGGTTTTGTTTCACGGCTTGGAAGGCAGCAGCCGCAGCCATTACGCGGTCGAACTGATGCGCGCGGTACAAGACAAAGGCTGGAACGGCGTGGTCGCCCATTTCCGCAGTTGCGGCGGCATCCCCAATACCGCGCCCGTGTTCTACCACTTGGGCGATACGCCCGAAATCGCCTTTATGCTCGACACGCTTGCCGCTCGTTATCCCGTCATTTATGCGGCAGGCGTTTCGCTCGGCGGCAATGCCTTGGCAAAATATTTAGGCGAACAAGGCAGCAATGCGCTGCCCCGCGCCGCCGCCGCCGTTTCCGCGCCGGTCGATGCGACGCTGGCGGGTACGCGTTTCGACAAAGGCATGTCGCGCCTGTTATATACCCGTTATTTTTTGAACTCGTTGCTGCCCAAAGCCCGCGGCGTTACCGATTTGCAGAATGCCCATCCCGACCGCGATGTTGCTGCCCTGTTGAAACGATGCAAAACACTGGGCGACTTCGACGATACGTTTACCGCGCCGCTACACGGCTTTGCCGACCGTTTCGACTATTACCGCCGCGCCTCGTGCAAACCTTGGCTCAAAACGGTAGCCGTTCCTTTGCTGCTGCTCAACGCCGTCAACGACCCCTTCCTGCCGCCCGAAGCCCTGCCGAATGCGGACGAAGTGTCTCCGTCCGTCACGCTTTTGCAGCCCGAACACGGCGGACACGTCGGTTTCGTCAGCCGCGACGGGGGTCGTCTGAACCTGCAATGGCTGCCGCAAACCGTATTGTCTTATTTCGCACAATTTGAATAGCGTTTCCGCACGGCGGCGGCTGTCGGCGTAGCGTTGGGATAAACGGTTGAGACAAATAAAAGGTCGTCTGAAAACCCGTATTTCAGGTTTTCAGACGACCTTTTTACTGCTTAAACAGCTAACCGCTCAATCAGTCATGACCGATATCGACGGTTTTCTCTTTGTAGCGCGTATCGGGGACAAGGACGATTTTTTCGTCCACTTTGCCGATGGCTTTCACGTCTTTGCCCGGGTAGTCCAACTGATGCAGGAAGTAGCGGATACAGTTGAGACGTGCGCGTTTTTTGTCGTCGGAACGGATGATGACCCAAGGCGCGTCGCCGGTATGGGTGTGGAAGAACATGGCGTTTTTGGCTTCGGTGTAGTCGTCCCAGCGGTCGAGCGACTGGATGTCCACGGGGGAAAGTTTCCAGTGTTTCAGGGGATCGTCGCGGCGGGAGATGAAGCGGCGCAGTTGTTCTTCGCGGGATACGGAGAACCAGAATTTGAAGAGGTGGATGCCGCTGGCGACGAGCATACGTTCCAATTCAGGGGTTTGACGCATGAAGAGCAGGTATTCGTTGGGTTCGCAGAAGCCCATCACGCGTTCTACACCAGCGCGGTTGTACCATGAGCGGTCGAAAAATACCATTTCGCCCGCGGTCGGCAGGTTTTGGATGTAGCGTTGGAAATACCATTGACCGCGTTCGGTGGTGGTCGGTTTTTCCAGTGCGACAACGCGCGCGCCGCGCGGATTCAAATGTTCCATAAAGCGTTTGATGGTACCACCTTTACCTGCGGCGTCGCGGCCTTCAAACAGGCTGACGATGCGTTGGCCGGAGTCTTTGACCCAGCTTTGCACTTTCAGCAATTCGATTTGCAGCTTTTGTTTTTCTTTTTCGTATGCGGCGCGGCGCATACGTTGCTTGTAGGGGTAATTGGCGGGAAGCGGCGCGCTGCCGGAATCTTCGTCCGTACCGCGTCCTTCGTGTTCCAAAACGGCTTTTTCGAAAACTTGCAACTGGTCTTGCTTTTCGCCCAATTCAACGTTTTCAAACGGTTCTAACTGATGATCTGCCATAGGGTCTCCTTATTGATTAAGTTTGAAATGATATGGTGTGGTATGGTTTGATTCTACTCCTTTGCCCCTCAGCGGACTACATAAAATTACACTGCGCCATTTTTTTCGGCGCGGTCTGCTAATTTGTGTAAAACCAGCGTATAATCAGGCTATTTGCACCACAGCCATGCCCTATTTCACCCTGTTTGACGATGCCGTGAGCGGCCGCGCAAAACTCTATCAAAATCATGTGGAAAGCCGCCTTTTCCATCATAACGAACTGGATTCGCTAAACGATACGCTGCAACAGGGCTGGCAAAAAGGGCTGCATGCTGTGTTGTTTGCAGACTACGAATTCGGTTTGCCGCTGATGGGGATTGAGTCCGAACGCGGCGGCAATCTTGCCCTGCACTGGTTTGCCGACTGCGCCGACATCGATGCCGAAAGCTGGCTTGCCCAACATTCAGACGACCTCCCCGCCGGCATTTCTACGCCGCAATCCTCCGTATCCGAAGCCGATTACCTCGACCGCATCCGCCAAATCCACGAAGCCATCCGGCGCGGCGACACCTATCAAATCAACTACACCACCCGCCTGCACCTGCAAGCCTACGGCAACCCCGTCAGCCTCTACCGCCGCCTGCGCCAGCCCGTCCCCTATGCCGTCTTGTCCCACCTGCCCGATGCGGCAGGAAAATCCGCGTGGACGCTGTGTTTCTCGCCCGAACTCTTCCTCAAAATCGGTGCGGACGGCACCATCAGCACCGAGCCGATGAAAGGCACCGCGCCGATTTTGGGCGACGGGCAAGACGAACGCCGCGCCGCCGAGTTGCAAAACGACCCGAAAAACCGCGCCGAAAACGTGATGATTGTCGATTTGCTGCGCAACGACCTCGGCAAAATCGCCCAAACCGGCAAAGTATGCGTGCCCGAGCCGTTTAAAGTATCGCGTTTCGGCAGCGTCTGGCAGATGACCAGCACCATCCAAGCCCAAGCCTTGCCGCACATTACCGCCGCCGCCATCCTCCGCGCCGCCTTCCCCTGCGGCAGCATCACCGGTGCGCCCAAACGTATGAGTATGCAGATTATCGAATCGCTCGAAGCCGAACCGCGCGGCCTGTACACCGGCAGCATCGGCTACCTGAATCCATGTGAAAGTGGACTGGGATTTGAAGGCATATTCAACGTCGTCATCCGCACCTTATCGCTCAAACCCGTTTCAGACGACCTTCCATTTTCAGACGACCTAGATAGTGGATTAACAAATCAGGATAAAGCGACGAAGCCGCAGACAGTAGAGATAGTCCGGCAAGGCGGGGCAACGCCGTACCGGTTTAAAGTTAATCCACTATATCAAGGGGTGTACGGCGTCGGTTCCGGCATCGTCATCGACAGCGACCCCGCCGCCGAATATCGGGAATGCGGCTGGAAAGCCCGTTTCCTCAACGAATTGCGCCCCGCCTTCGGCATCTTCGAAACCATGCGCGTGGAAAACAGGCAATGCCGCCTGCTTGACCTGCATTTAGGTCGTCTGAAAACCTCCGCCCAAGCCCTCAACCTGCCCCTGCCCGACGATGGCGAAACCCGAATCCGGCAATACATCGCCGACTTGCCCGACGGCCTCTTCCGCCTGAAAGCCGAACTCGTTTCAGACGGCCTCATTCTCAGCCATGCCGCCACCGCCGAGCTGTCCGCCCCGCAGCGCGTCATCCCCGCCCCGCAACC
>CAUOMQ010000160.1:0-5876 GCA_963456805.1 uncultured Neisseria sp.
AATCGGTTCCGTACTATCTGTACTGTCTGCGGCTTCATCGCCTTGTCCTGATTTAAAGTTAATCCACTATATTGTCTGTAAGCGGGTTGTTTCAGACGACCTTAAATGATATGGTTCGTCCGTTTGATGAACATGAAAAGGAGTATCCGATGAAGCTGTATATTTACGACCATTGCCCGTTCTGCGTGCGTGCGCGGATGGCGGCGGGGCTGTTTGGCGCGGACGTTGAAGAAGTCGTGCTGGCAAACGACGACGAGGCAACGCCGATCGGTATGATCGGCGCGAAACAAGTGCCCATCCTGCAAAAAGAAGACGGTTCGTTTATGGGCGAGAGTTTGGACGTTGTCCGCTATCTTAACCGCGAGGGTCGTCTGAAAGATGAAACCCGCCCCGAAATCCAGTCATGGTTGGACAAAGTGGGCGAATACAACCTGAAACTCGTCCAGCCGCGCGTAATCAAACTCAGACTGCCCGAATTTGAAACGCCGGAAGCGGTGAAATATTTCACGGATAAAAAAGAGAAAAGCATCGGCAGCTTCGCCGCCAATTTGGAGAAAACCGGTCAGTATGTGCAACGGCTGAACGGGGATTTGGCGGAACTGGAAACGCTGATGACCGAAGGCGGCGCAGGTTTGAACGGCGAAATCGGCATGGAAGACATATTGGTGTTCCCGATATTGCGCAACCTGACCGTCGTGCGCGGTGTCGAGTGGCCGCAGAAGGTTATGGACTACCTGCTGCATATGAGCGAAGCATCGGGCGTGCCACTGTATTTCGACCGCGCCTTGTAATAACCGAATCCGCCGGATAAAACAAACGGAAAGGTCGTCTGAAAACAGTTTTCAGACGACCTTTCCGTTTGCGCCCGCCCTACCTTCCGGGAGTGAATGGAATCAGGCGGAACAAGCATGGCGAGAAATTGTTGATGTATGACCCCGAACAGATCGGGTGATACATCAATAATTCCTAGCTGTGCTTATTGTGCGGCAGGTGCAGAAGCAGCAGCTGCGGCTGCGCCTTCAGCGGCGCTGCGTTGGTAGCCTTTGTCTTTCATACATGCATCGAACACGGCGCGGTCTTGGTTTGCACCGGAAGCTTGTTGACATTGAGCGATTGCCTCTTCAACGCTTACGCTAGGGGTTTTAGCTTCTTCAGTAGTTTTGCTGCTAGAGCAGGCACCCAGCATCAGGCTTGCAGCGGCAACGGCGATCAATAAAGTTTTCATGTCGTATATTCCTATTGTGATTGATGGTTTACAGCGCAAATTTGCGTCTGTCTCAAAACAGAGTCTCATCAGTACGATTTAGTTTCATTTACATATGAAAGGTTTTGATAAGTTTGAACTATGACAGTAAATGCCGTCAGGAAATGATAAGCGGTTTCAAAAATTTAAGGGACATAAACGCCGGCGGCATGGCAATGTAAAAAATTTCCTTCCCATCCCGGCGACACCGCCCAATCCCAACGTCCCGACCGCCTGCCGTTGGGCGGCGCAAGGGTTTTATGGCATAATCGCGCTTACCTTTCCATACCGCAGAGACCACATCCCCCTTCTGCGGTTTGCCGTAAACCGGCCGCACACTTTGCCGGCGGCATCCTACCGAACACACAATCAAAACATCCTCCCGTTTCAGACGACCCCATGCGGCATTCCGCATCCCGTCCGGACAGAAAGATACCGCCATGAATCCATTCGCCTCACTCGGGCTTGGCAGCGAAATCGTTTCCGCGCTGACCGAACAAGGTTACGAAAACCCGACGCCCATCCAAGCCGCCGCCATCCCCAAAGCACTCGCCGGCCACGACTTGCTCGCCGCCGCCCAAACCGGCACAGGCAAAACCGCCGCCTTTATGCTGCCCAGCTTGGAACGCCTCAAACGCTACGCCACTTCCAGTACCTCGCCCGCGATGCACCCCGTGCGTATGCTGGTGTTGACCCCGACGCGCGAACTTGCCGACCAAATCGACCAAAACGTGCAGGGCTACATCAAAAACCTGCCGTTGCGGCACACCGTCCTCTTCGGCGGCGTCAACATGGACAAACAAACCGCCGACCTGCGCGCCGGCTGCGAAATCGTCGTCGCCACCGTCGGCAGGCTGCTTGACCACGTCAAACAGAAAAACATCAATTTAAACAAAGTCGAAATCGTCGTCCTCGACGAAGCCGACCGTATGCTGGATATGGGTTTCATCGACGACATCCGCAAAATCATGCAGATGCTGCCCAAACCACGCCAAACCCTGCTCTTTTCCGCAACCTTCGCGCCCCCCATCCGCAAGCTCGCCAAAGACTTCATGAACGCGCCCGAAATCGTCGAAGTCGCCGCGCAAAACACCACCAGCGCCAATGTCGAGCAGCACATCATCGCCGTTGACGCGCTCAAAAAACGCAACCTCTTAGAGCGGCTGATTGTCGATTTGCAGATGAACCAAGTCATCGTATTCTGCAAAACCAAACAAAGCGTCGACCAAGTTACCCGCGACCTCGTGCGCCGCAACCTTGCCGCCCAATCCATCCACGGCGACAAATCCCAGCAAAGCCGCCTTGAAACCCTCAACGCCTTCAAAGAAGGCAGCCTGCGCGTCCTCGTCGCCACCGACGTTGCCGCACGCGGACTGGACATCGCCGAGCTGCCCTTCGTCATCAACTACGAACTGCCGACCCAACCCGAAGACTACGTCCACCGCATCGGGCGCACCGGCAGGGCAGGCGCGGACGGCGTCGCCATTTCCCTGATGGACAAAACCGAACAGAAAATGTTTGAAGCCATCAAGGAGCTGACCGGCAACGACTTGGCAGTCGAACGCATCGAAGGTTTCGAGCCGAACTGGTGGGGAAGTGACGCCGACGGCGATGCCGCCGCAGACACCCAAGCCGCCCCAACCCGCAGCCGCGGCAGCGACAGAAACCGCTCCGAACGGAACAACCGCAGCGAACGCAATGACCGCAACGAGCGCGGCGACAAATCACCAAAAGCCGACAAAACCGATCCCGGCGCCGCCTGCGGCACCATCGCCGGACGCAGCCGCCGCAGCCGCAGGGAACGCCAACCCTGCGCCCTGCTGCAACCCAATTACGGCGCAAAATAAAGCCGGTTTCCCATAAAACCAGAAAGGTCGTCTGAAAAAGATTTCAGACGACCTTTTTGTGTTGAACCATCACACTTTCCTTCAAATACACAACAAGGGGCGCAATCATGCGTCCCTTGTTCATTATAGTGGATTAACAAAAATCAGGACAAGGCGACGAGGCCGCAGACAGTACAGATAGTACGGAACCGATTCACTTGGTGCTTCAGCACCTTAGAGAATCGTTCTCTTTGAGCTAAGGCGAGGCAACGCCGTACTGGTTTAAAGTTAATCCACTCTATCCGCAGGCGAAGCCTTTTCAGACGACCTCACACGCCCAAATACCCTTCCCTGCTGGCAAGCCACCTTGCCAGATGCGCTTCGACGATTTCGGGGTTTTGTTCAATCAGCAAGGGGGCGATTTCGCGCGCCTGTTCCAAGAGGTGTAGGTCTTCTTCGAGGTTGGCGAAACGCAGCATGGGGACGCCGCTTTGGCGCGCACCGAGAAATTCGCCGGGGCCGCGGATGTTGAGGTCTTGGCGGGCGATTTCAAAGCCGTCGGTGTGTTCGTAGATGACTTTCAGCCGCGCTTTGGCGAGTTCGCTCAAGGGTTCGGCAAACAGGAGGACACACACGCTTTCTGCCGCGCCGCGCCCTACCCGCCCGCGTAATTGGTGCAGCTGCGCCAAGCCCATGCGCTCGGCGTGTTCGATCACCATCAGGGCGGCGTTGGGCACATCTACGCCGACTTCGATGACGGTGGTGGCGACCAAGACGTTCAGACGGCCTGCGGCAAACTGAGCCATGACTTCGGCTTTTTCGGCAGCCTTCATGCGCCCGTGTACCAAGCCGATGTTGAGTTCGGGCAAGGCTGCCTGAAGCTGCTCGAGGGTTTCGGTGGCGGTTTGCAGTTGCAGGGTTTCGCTTTCTTCAATCAGCGGGCAGACCCAGTATGCCTGCTGCCCTTTGCGGCAGATGTTGAGGACGAAGCCTTCGACTTCGGCGCGGCGGACGTTGTTGACGAGGCGGGTTTTAATCGGGGTGCGCCCGGGCGGCAATTCGTCGATGACGGACACGTCCAAGTCGGCGAAAAAACTCATGGCGAGCGTGCGCGGGATGGGCGTGGCGGACATCATCAGCTGGTGGACATCGCGCCCTTTGTTTTTGAGGGCGAGGCGTTGGGCGACGCCGAAGCGGTGTTGTTCGTCCACAATCACCAAGCCGAGATTTTGGAACTCGACGTCGTCTGAAAACAAGGCGTGTGTGCCGACGGCGATTTTGACGGTACCGTCGGCGAGTTTGGCTTTGGCTTCGTCTTTGGCTTTTTTGCGCTGGCTGCCGGAAAGCCAGACGACTTCGAGTCCTAAAGGTTCGAGCCATTGTTTGAACTTGATGAAATGCTGTTCGGCAAGGATTTCGGTCGGCGCCATCACGGCCGCCTGCGCGCCGGATTCGATGGCGGTCAGCGCCGACAAGGCGGCGACGATGGTTTTGCCGCTGCCGACATCGCCTTGCAGCAGGCGGTGCATGGGGTGGGTTTGCGCCATGTCGCGGCGGATTTCGGACACGACCCTTTCTTGGGCATCGGTCAGGGCAAACGGCAAGGCGTGGTGCAGGGCTTGGGGCAACGTGCCGTCGCCGCCCAATGCCGCCGCCGTGCCGCTGACGCGCTTCTGCCGCGCCAAGCGCATGGAAAGCTGTTGCGCCAAAAGTTCGTCGAATTTGAGCCGCTGCCATGCGGGCAGCGCGCCGTCGGAAAGCTGGTGGATGGTGAAACTCGGCGGCGGCGAGTGCAAAAGGCGCAGGCTTTCGGCGAGGTGCGGCAGTTTCAGACGACCCAATAAGGCATCGGGCAGCGTGTCGTGCAGCGGCGTAACGTCCAACGCCGTCTGAATGATGCGGCGCAAAGTAGGCTGGTTCAAACCGTTTACGGTCGGATAGACGGGCGTGAGGCTTTCCGCCAAACCGCTGCTCTCGGCATCACGGATTTTGGGATGAATCATCTCGTCGCCGTGAAACCCGTGTTTGATTTCTCCCACGGCGCGGATGCGTTTGCCGACCGCCATCTGTTTCTGGTTGCTGGCGTAAAAGTGGATGAAGCGCAGAAAAAGGACACTGCCGGAACCGTCGGCAATTTGGACAATCAGCTGCTTGCGCGGTTTGAACGTTACTTCCTGATGGATAACTTCACCCTCGACCTGACACGGCACACCGATCGGTGCATCCTTAATCGGCATGATGTGCGTCTCGTCCTCGTAACGCAGCGGCAGATGCAAAACCAAATCCCATGCGGTATGGAGGTTGAGTTTGTCGAGCTTCTTGGCGGAAACATCGGTGATTTTGAGCTGTTTCTGAGTTTCGGGCGTCATCATGGCTTTGTCCTTTAATGGCGCGTATTTTAGCTGAAAATGTAGGAAGGGGTCGTCTGAAAGGACGTTCAGACGACACGAAGGCATCGTTTGCGCCTTCATCTCAAGTTACTCCGCGATCTACCCACTTAGCAAAATAATATTGAAAAGATATAATCATTTCCGCAACTGTTCTTACATGCGGAAACCATCTTAAATAGGAGACAATAATGAACTCATTGTTCACACGCGTATGCCCTGCCCTAATCATTGCCTTGGCTTTATCAGCTTGCGGCAGCAGCGGACAAACGCCTTCAACAAGCCCGACCCCGACCGTACCCGAAAACGGAAGCAAACCCGCAGAAAACAAACCTGTCGAGCCATCAGGCAATACAACGGCTGATAACAAACCCGCCGAACCATCAGACAATACAACGGCTGACAACAAACCCGCCGAAC
>CAUOMQ010000161.1:0-5876 GCA_963456805.1 uncultured Neisseria sp.
TCCCGCACCACTGCCCCGCCCGTCCGAAACGCGTTATACTTCCCAATTAACTGTCCGATACACCCGCCTCAGGAGAACACCATGCCCGAACAAAACCGCATCCTCTGCCGCGAACTGAGCCTGCTCGCTTTCAATCGCCGCGTTTTGGCGCAGGCGCAGGATGAAAACGTGCCGCTTTTGGAACGTTTGCGGTTTTTGTGCATCGTCTCTTCCAACCTCGACGAATTTTTCGAGGTACGCATGGCGTGGCTTAAACGTGCGCAAAAAATGAATCCGCACGAGCGTTTGGACAACGGCACCACGCCGTCCGAAACCATCGCCGCCGTCGCCGCCGAAGCACACGCGCTGATACAGGAGCAATACCGCCTGTTCAACGAAGTCTTGCAGCCCGAGTTGAGCAAACAAGGCATCCATTTTTACCGCCGCCGCAACTGGACGGCAGGACAACAGAAATGGATCGAGCAGTATTTCGACGCCGAACTGCTGCCCATCCTCACCCCCATCGGACTCGACCCGTCGCACCCCTTCCCGCGCCCGTTGAACAAATCGCTCAACTTCGCCGTCGAATTGGAAGGTACGGACGCGTTCGGCCGCCCTTCCGGCATGGCGATTGTGCAAGCCCCGCGCATCCTGCCGCGCGTCGTCCCCCTGCCCGCCGAATTGTGCGACGGCGGCAGCGGCTTCGTTTTCCTTTCCTCCATCCTGCACGCCCACGTCGGCAAACTCTTCCCAGGCATGACGGTCAAAGGCTGCCACCAGTTCCGCCTCACCCGCGACAGCGACCTGACCGTCGATGAAGAAGACCTTAAAAACCTGCGCGCCGCGATTCAAAACGAATTGCACGACCGCGAATACGGCGACGGCGTGCGCCTCGAAGTCGCCGACACCTGCCCGCCCCACATCCACGACTTCCTGCTCGCCCAGTTCAAACTCACCCCCGCCGAGCTTTACCAAGTCAAAGGCCCGGTCAACCTCGTGCGCCTCAATGCCGTGCCCGATTTGGTTGACCGTCCCGACCTCAAGTTTCCCGCACGCGGGGCAGGTCGTCTGAAAGCATTGCGCAAGAACGGCTCCATTTTCAAACTGGCGAAACAGTCGCCCATCCTGCTGCACCATCCGTATCAGTCCTTCGACCCCGTCGTCCACATGATACGCGAAGCCGCCGCCGACCCCGCCGTCCTTGCCGTCAAAATGACCATCTACCGCACCGGCAGCAATTCCGAACTCGTCCGCGCCCTGATGAAAGCCGCCCTTGCCGGCAAACAAGTAACCGTCGTCGTCGAACTCATGGCGCGTTTTGACGAAGCCAACAACGTCAACTGGGCGCAACAGCTTGAAAACGCAGGCGCGCACGTCGTTTACGGCGTATTCGGCTACAAAATCCACGCCAAAATGGCACTCGTCATCCGCCGCGAAAACGGCGCGCTCAAACACTACGCCCACCTCGGTACCGGCAACTACCACCAAGGCACATCGCGCATTTACACCGACTTCGGCATCATCACCGCCGACGACCAAATCACCGCCGACGTGAACACCATCTTTATGGAAATCACAGGCTTGGGCAAACCGGGTCGTCTGAACAAGCTCTACCAAAGCCCGTTTACCCTGCACAAAATGGTCATCGACCGCATCGAGCGCGAAATCCAACACGCCAAAGCAGGCAAACCCGCCCGCATCCGCGCCAAAATGAATTCATTGATCGAGCCGAGCGTCATCGACGCCCTCTACCGCGCCAGCAGCGCAGGCGTGCAAATCGACCTCATCGTGCGCGGCATGTGTACCCTGCGCCCCGGCGTCAAAGGCCTGTCCGAAAACATCCGCGTCCGCTCCATTATCGGCAGACAGCTCGAACACTCGCGCGTGTACTGCTTCCACAACAACGGCGCGGACGACACCTTCATCTCCAGCGCCGACTGGATGGGGCGCAACTTCTTCCGCCGCATCGAAGTCGCCACCCCGATTTTCACGCCCGAACTCAAAGCCCGCGTCATCCACGAAGGCATTGAAATGGCGCTGCAAGACAACACCCGCGCCTGGCTGATGCAGCCCGACGGCAGCTACATCCGCGCCCAACCTGAAAACGGCGAACCCGCATTCAGCCTGCAAGAAAGTTTGTGGGAAATGTACGGCAGATAAAGCGCGGCAACACAAAAGGTCGTCTGAAACCGGTTTTCAGACGACCTTTTGACTTAAGGCAATACAGGGCTTGCCATTGACTGACGGGATGAAACAGAAACGCTCACTCCGGATCGTCCGTAAACGCATTCGCCCGAAAGATTGGTACGAACGTCAACAGATAAAGCACGAACACGGCGGCGGTCAGAATCGCGGGGACGGTGATGAAGAATATCGGATTTACGTTCATTAAAACAGCACGCGAGACGGCGGCGGCGAAGAGGATGGGAACGGCGATGCGGCAGAGTTTGGGGTAGTCGAGTTTGGTAAAGCCGCTGTGCCACAGTCCGGCGGTCAGCCACACTATCATCACGCCACCCATCATGCCGCCGAGGGTAATCAGGTGCAGGGGCGCGGAGGCAGGCAGGTTTTGCAGTTTCGCCGCACCTGTCCACAGATAGCCTGCGGCGGCAAAGAGTTGGAGCAGGTAATAGGTGCGGACGTAGTGTTTGCGCAGGAGTTCGTGATGGTGCAGTTCGCGCAGCTTGGCGAGCAGGATGAAACCGACGGCGAGCGCGGTAAAACCGGCGGTTTGCGCGGGCAGCCAAAGCTCGGCGGCGGCGTGCAGCAGCAGGAAGGTGATGGCGATGTTTTTATAGACGACGTTGGGTATGAATACGGGGTCTTTCAGACGGCATTCTTTGAGGGCTTCCGCACCTAAAAGGACACTGACGCGCACGGATACGAACATGACCGCCGCCATGTTCAGATGCACTTGCGCGCGCAACAGGTTCAAATCGCCGCTAACGGCATAGGCTGTCTGAAAAACGGTGAACGCGGCAAGCAACATCAACAAGGCGAAGTTGTCAGTATTGCGGTCGAGCCAAATCAGCCAAGCGCAGAACAGCAGCAACACCAGCCAATAGGCGGCAACGAAAAACGAAGCGGTTTGCGGCGCAAACGGCAGCAGGACGGATGCGGCGAGCAACAACGCCGCCAAAACGGTGGCAACGGGTTTCAGACGACCTTGATAACCCGTCCATTCGAGCATGGCGGCAGTCAGAAAACCGCTGTATGCCGCAGGCAGCATAAGTTCTAAGAAGATTTGGCGGTGCAGGACGATGGCGCCGGGGCTGATGAAAAACACCAACGCGCCGAGTATGGCAAGCACCGCCGCGCCGACGAAAAAAGGCCGCATGGGGTGGGTGAAAAATTTATTCATGGCTTGGCTTGATTCTGTATGAAGATGCTTTCGGATATGGATTTATTGGGTGGACAGGGCCGTATCTTTCGCCGGAGAGGCAAGCCTGCGGCTTGCTTACCCTCTCCCTAGCCCTCTCCCACTGGGAGAGGGAATCGGGCTGTCGAACCCGAGCATTTTCAGGTTTACCTGCCATCTGATTCCCAATTCTACGGCTCTCTGATTTTCAGCAACCTGATCCCCTCGCCCGTGGGAGAGGGGATTAGGCTACCAAACCCGAACATTTTCAGGTTTACCTGCCATCTGATTCCCAATCCTGCGCCCTCTGATTTTCAGCAACCTGATCCCCTCGCCCGTGGGAGAGGGTTAGGGAGAGGGCAACGAACCGCAAGGTTTGTCAGATACTCAAATGCCCGTATCATTCATATTATTGATATTATTGTTTGAATTGTATTATTTTCAATAATAATAAATAATCCTAAACCAATATAAATAACAGCCATTATCCAACGACTAAACTTCTCTACAATTTCACCAACACCTGAAATATTAGCCAATCTTTGTGCTGTATATACTAAAACAAAAATCAATATTAAAAATACAAGAAGAGTAACTAATAAGTCGACAAGATCTAAAGTCACAAAGTAAGGAACAAAAAGTCCAATATTATCTGCACCACAACTAGCAACTGTAACCAAAGCAACAATACCGACTAATTTTGACAACCCTTTTTCATCCAATTCTTTTTTAGCTCTTTTTTCGCCCTCACAATCGTCGTAAATAGCAACTTTAATACCTAAGTAAATCGGTATTAAACCTAATAAACCCAACACCCATTTTTCCGGAACATAATTCAAAACAAAAGCTAGAAATAAACTAACTAATATTAAAATTACAGAACCTAAATATTGTCCGATATAAATATCTCGATATTCTTTTCTAGTATTTGCTCTAGCAAAAAATATTAATAGTATTACCAACAAATCTACTGCTGTAGCAATATATAAAACAGCAGCAGTAATCACAGTCGAAAACATAAAGCACCTCATAATGAATCCCCTGCCCCCTTGGCACCACGGCTTTTTCAAAAACCGAATCGCGTTCGGATAACAGATTCGTATCTTTCGCTAAAGAGGCAAGCCTGCGGCTTGCTTACCCTCTCCTTAGCCCTCTCCCACGGGGAGAGGGAATTGGGCTGCCAAACCCGAACATTTTCAGGTTTACCTTCCATCTGATTTTCAATCCTACGCCCTCTGATTTTCAGAAACCTGTTCCCCTCTCCCCGTGGGAGAGGGTTAGGGAGAGGGTAACGAACCGCAAGGTTTGTCAGACACTCAAATCCCCCCATCACTCATAATAATGAATCCCCTGAAACTCCCTTGCCACCACAGCTTCTTCAAAAGCCGAATCGCGTTCAGACAGCGGTGTGGGCAGGGTTATCACGTTTTGCACGTTCATGCCCTTAGTGGAAAGCAGCATGATTTCATGGCTCAGGCGTGCGGCTTCGAAGCGGTCGTGCGTTACCAGCATACACGCCATGCCCTGCCGCTCGATTTTTTCCACCAGCATGGCAACCAAAATATCGCGCAAATCGCGGTCCAAACCGACAAACGGCTCGTCCAGCAAGGCAAGGTCGCAGCCGCACAGCAGCAGGCGCAGAAACGCCACCCGTTTCGCCATACCGCCGGACAATTCGGTCGGATATTTGTTCAAATCGCCCGCAGTCAGCCCGACTTTCGCCGCCAGTGCGATGATTTCGCCTTCATCGGGTTTGTTCATAAAAATCGCGATATTCTGCATCGCGGTCAGGTTTTCAGGCAGGCGGTTTTCCTGAAACAGAAAACCCGTTTTGCGGAAAGTATTGCGTATCGTGCCCGATTTCGGCGTTTCCAAGCCCGCAATCAGCCGCAAAACCGTCGTCTTGCCGCAGCCGCTCGGCCCGAACAAGGCCTTCACTTCGCCATGTTGCAGGTTCAAACTGAAATCGCGCACAATGGGGTCGCGGAGAATTTCAAAACGCACGTTTTCAAGACAGAGCATCATCTTCTCCACGGCATAAACAAAATTTCCAAAGGCTTGGTAATCAGATATTCAAACAGCGACACAAACACGATAACCAACACCACATAAGCCATCACCGTCGAAGTCTCCAGCATCGCCCTCGCGTCCGCAATCCGCGCACCCACGCCTTCGCTCGCGCCCAAGAGTTCCGCCATAATCACCACCTTCACCCCCATCGCCACCGCCACGCCGATGCTGGAAATCACATAGCCCGTCAGATGCGGGATATACAGATAACGGATTTTTTTCAGACGGCCTAATTTATAAGCGTCAAACAACTCCTCATGCTGCTTGTTCACGCTCGCCATCCCGACCGCCGCGCTCGCAAACGTCAGCGGCGCAACCAACACAATGATGGTAAACAACACGCTCGGATTGCCGAAACCGAACCAAAACAGAGCCATCACCACCCAAATAATCGGCGGCATCGCCAACAAAACCGTAATCACAGGCTTAAGCAACGCCATTGCCGTCTTAAAACTGCCCGCCACCAGCC
>CAUOMQ010000162.1:0-5749 GCA_963456805.1 uncultured Neisseria sp.
CCTCTGGTGTCAATTGGAGCTTGGATATAAACCTGACTTTATTTGTTATTATTTCGTTTGGGTAATTCAGATGAAGATTTGGCAGGTTAGGAGTAGGGCAGTTCAGTTTTGTTTTCAGGGGCTTGGAATATTTAATGGATTATTTGTAAATTAATGTTCATTTATGGGGTGAAACTGTATAATTCCCGCCGTTTGAATTGATTTGACGAGGCTTTTTGATGAACCAGCTTAAATTGGCGGTTTCCGGCGCGCAGATTTTGTTTGTGGCGTTCGGAGCGATGGTGCTTGTTCCGCTTTTGACCAAACTGAATCCTTCCTTGGCACTTTTAGGGGCGGGTATCGGTACGCTGCTCTTTCAAATAGTCACCAAGCGTAAAGTGCCGATTTTCCTCGGCTCTTCTTTTGCCTTTATCGCGCCGATTATCTACTCCCTTAAAACATGGGGCCTGCCTTCGACCATGTTCGGGCTGTTTGCGGCGGGTTTTATGTATTTCGTGTTTGCCGGATTGATCAGATGGCGCGGGCTGGCTACGGTCAACCGGCTGCTGCCGCCTGTGGTTATCGGGCCTGTGATTATGGTCATCGGCTTGTCTGTCGCTGCAGCCGCAAGTGAAATGGCAATGGGCAAATCCAGCGGAAAGCAAGTAATAGACTATGCGGATGCGCTGATTTTGTCGGGCTTTACGTTTGCCGTTACGGTGGTTGTATCGGTTTTCGGCAGCCGTATGATGAAACTGGTTCCGATTTTAATCGGCGTGGCTGCAGGCTATATTTTGGCTTTGGTCATGGGCTTGGTAGATACCACCACCATCGCGGCTGCGCCGTGGTTTGCTGTGCCGCATTTTGAAACGCCGCAGGTCAACTGGCAGGCTGCGCTGTTTATGCTGCCCGTCGCCATCGCGCCCGCCATCGAACACATCGGCGGCATCATGGCAATCGGCAATGTAACGGGCAACAACTACACCAAAGACCCGGGTTTGGATAAAACGCTTGCGGGCGACGGCTTGGGCGTATGCGTGGCGGGTTTGATCGGTGGTCCGCCGGTAACGACTTACGGCGAGGTAACAGGCGCGGTGATGATTACGAAAAACAGCAATCCGGTTATTATGACTTGGGCGGCGATTTTCGCTATCGCTATGGCGTTTTTCGGCAAATTCAATGCTTTCCTCGCTTCCATCCCTCTGCCCGTAATGGGCGGTATCATGCTGCTTTTGTTCGGCACGATTGCTTCTTTGGGCATTAAAACGCTGGTGGATGCGAAAGTGGATTTGATGCAGCCGAAAAATCTGGTGATTGTCAGCTCGGTTCTGACGGTCGGCGTCGGCGGCATGGCGGTTCATGTCGGTACGTTGAGTTTTGCCGGCGTCGGTTTGTGCGCCATTTTGGCAATCGTATTGAACTTCTTGCTACCGGATCCGAAGACGGAAAGTTGATTTTGCATTGCCGCCGATAAGGTAAAAAGGTCGTCTGAAACGGGGAATTCCCTGATTTCAGACGACCTTTTTTAGCAAAAGATTTGATGTTGGAAAAAATAATAATAAGTCGTCTGAAACGATATTCTTGCCATATAGATATATTGATATGTTAATATCCTATTTTTATTAAACAGGAATAGTAACCATGTTACACAAAATCGGGATCATGAGTGCGTTAATTTTGGGTCTTGCCATGCCGGCCGCTGCCGAATGTTTGATTCAAAAAGATAGCATCGCAGGAATTAAATTAGGGCAGAACTTAAAGCAGGTAAAACAGAAATTCCCGAAGGCGAAAATGGAGAGAACAAGCGACGCCGAAGGTGTAGCATTTGTTGCCATTACGCTGTCTAAAGACGTTATGGTTTTCGCTTTGCAAGATGGAGACGACAATCCTGATTCTCCTATAAAACTCCATAAAAAAATTGATTCTTTGAGCACCTATTCTCCCGCCTGTCACACGGTTTCGGGGGTACATCCGGGCATGAAGATTAAAGATGCAGAAGCCAAGTTGGGCAAAGTCAAAAAAATCATAATGTCGGAAATCGAAGCGCGTGAATATGCAATATTTACCCGCCACCCGAAACATTTCGAATTTAGAATGGAAATGGGAGCAGGAATTTATTCAGGTAAAGGTGGAGTACCGAATCAAACTCGGCGTTACCGTAAAGGGGGCAGTATTTTAGAAATTTCTGTATCTAAATACGGAGGTTTTGATAACTGAAGAGCAGGGCATTAGGCAAAAAGCTTACAAAGCCGACTACGGAATAGAAACGCTCCTGTACGTTCCAGCTGGCTTTTAAAATCCCTGAAAACTGTCCAAACGGCTATGGGATTTGAACAACCGCCGCCCTGTAACTGTTGCCGATTGATTTCACTATATAATACAGGTCGTCTGAAAACCGGATTTCCGTTTTCAGACGACCTTTTTAATACTTACCTGCCTTAACCGTTTATTTGTGCACCTAGAGTATTGAATCTATGCCTTCCGCCCTTATAAATAGCAAATACGGCATAATGATTAACATGATAAAGACGGAAGAACGATATGGCAGAAAAAACCTATTACGAAATTCTCGGCGTGGACAAAACCGCCGACGCCGACACCATTAAAAAGGCCTACCGCAAACTGGTACGCAAATACCATCCCGACGTCAGCAAAGAACCTGACGCCGCCGAGCGCACCGCCGAAATCAACACCGCCTACGAAACCTTATCCGACCGTGAAAAGCGTGCCGAATACGACGAATTGCTGGCCAACCCCTATGGCCGCAGTGCAGGCGGCAATCCGTTCGGCGGCGCGCAATCCGGCGGCTTCCGCTACGAATACCGTGGCGGCGAACCTTTCGGCGCGGGCGATTTCAATTTTGAAGATTTGTTTGCCGGCTTCGGCCGCAATCAGAGACATGCGCACGCAAGGCCGGACGGTCCGATTAAAGGCGAAGACCAGCATGCCGAACTGAGTATCGATATTTACGCCGCTTATGTCGGCGCGGAGCGCTCATTAAGCCTGAACGTGCCGACCGTGGACGAATACAGCCGCGTCGGTTATCAGACCAAAACCCTCAACGTCAAAATCCCCAAAGGCATTACCGAAGGCCAGCAAATCCGTTTGGCGGGACAGGGCCTGCCCGGCCACAACGGCGGCGCAAACGGCGATTTGTATCTGAAAATCAAGTTCCACGACAAACCCGATTTATACGTTCAAAACAAAAAAGACGTATACCAGACCATAGACGTCAAGCCTTGGGAAGCCGTATTGGGCGGCAAAATCATCGTTCCCACCGCAGCCGGACGTTTGCAGGTCAACCTGCCCGCCAACAGCCAAAACGGTAAAAGCATACGCCTGAAAGGCAAAGGCATTCCAGCCAAAGAAGCGGGCGATTTGTACCTCAACATCCGCATCAGCGTTCCCAAGGCCGAAAGCGAAGCCGACCGCGCCGCATGGGCGCAGCTTGCCGCCCACTTTGACGGCAAAAGCGCATCAAATTGAAAGGATAAACCATGACGCAACACACCGACATTACCCTGACTTTCGAAGAAATCCTCGCTGCCAGCCGCTGCCGCCGCGATTGGCTGCTGGAGCTGATAGAGGAAGAAATCATCAGCGTAAACGGCCGGCCGGAACAAACTTTGTACAGCGGCTTCCAACTCGCCCGCATCCGCCGCGCCCAGCGCCTGAGCCGCGACTTCGATGCCGGCATTCCCGCGCTCGGCCTGATTATGCGCCTGCTGGACGAAGTGGAAGAATTGCGCAAGGCACAGCGGCCCTTATCCCTTCTGGATGAAGGCAAATAGCGGTCAACAAAAGAAGGCCGTCTGAAAAACAGTTTTCAGACGACCTTTTTTCAATACGGGAAACGAAAATGGCTGAGAATACTGCCGATGATTTGAACCTTGCCGCCGCACAAGCGGCCGGGCATTTGCTGGAGCGTTGCGTACCGGAGCATGCTGCGGTGCTGACGCCGTATGTGTTGCGGCTGTTTGCTGCTTTGCAGAACGGGCATTCGTTTGTTTGGCTGGATGAGGGCGAGGCGGAGGAATTGGCGGGATTGGCGCCGACGGTCGGGCAGGGCACGTCGCCGTTGGTGTTGCAGGGCAGAAAGTTGTTTTTGGGGCGGATGTGGCAGCTCGAGCATGATTTGGCGGCTGAAATCAAGCGTTTGGCAGAAGCGGAAGTCGAGCCTGTGGATTGGATGAGCGCGTCGCAAAACTTGTCCGGCTGGTTTGCCGACAAAGGAAGCGCAGGGCAGCGGGATGCGGCGGGGCTTGCCCTGCTTCAAGCGTTTATGCTGATTACGGGCGGGCCGGGTACGGGCAAGACGACGACGGTGGCGAAACTTTTGGGGCTGATTTGCACCAACTCTGCCACGCGCCTGCCGCATATTGCGCTTGCCGCGCCGACGGGCAAGGCGGCGGCGCATATGGCGCGCGCGCTGCATCGGGCGGTGGACGGTTTCGAGATGCCCGACGCGGTACGCAATCATTTGTCCGTGCTGGAAGGGCAGACGGTCCACCGCCTTTTGAAACTGCGCCCGCCGCAAATGCTGCCTGCGTTTGACGGCAACCATCCGCTGCCTTTGGATGTGTTGGTAGTGGATGAGGCTTCGATGTTGGATGTTTCCCTGCTGCTTCACTTGCTACGTGCGATTCCGTCGGGCTGCCGCGTGATTTTTTTGGGCGACGAGTTCCAACTGCCTTCGGTCGGCGTCGGCGCGGTATTGGCGGCGTTGTCGAGACGGACGGTTTTGGATAAGGAGACGGCGGAGCAACTGAGTATTTATCTGCCTGAACACGGTTTCCCCGTGGAGGAAAATCCGCCGGTTTTGTCGCAAAACGTCGCGCAACTGACATTCAGCCACCGTTTCGGCGCAAATAGCGGCATCGGTTGCTTGGCGAGGTCGGTTGTGTCGGGTAAGAGCGGGGAAGGTTGGGCGCAGTTTGCCTTATTCCCCGATGAGTTGGAAATCCGCGAGGGTCGTCTGAAACAACAGACGGAACTGCTTTACCGCAAACACGAAAAATACTGGCAGGCAGTCGATAAAAACGATGTGGCGCTGGCGTTCGGACACGCGGCGGATGTGGTCGTTTTGGCGGCATGGCGGCAGGACGCGGAGGCGTTCAACGAAGAGTATTGCCGTTATCTGCAACGCAAACATCGGGCAGGCGCGGATACGCCGTGGTTCGCGGGACAAATCATCATGATTGCGCGCAACGACTATACGCTGGAAGTGTTCAACGGCGACATCGGGCTGATTATGCCCGACGCGGAATCGGCGAACGGCTTGGCGGCGTATTTCCCGAATGCGGACGGTTTCAAAAAAATCGCCATCAGCCGCCTGCCGCAGTTTGACTCCGCGTTCGCCATGACTGTGCATAAAAGCCAGGGTTCGGAATATCGGGAAGTCTGGCTGTTGCCGCCGTCGGGGAAAATAGAGCAGGGCGGGGATGACGCGCTGTCGGGCTTAAACAATGCGCTGCTCTACACCGCCATCACCCGCGCGCGGGAACGCTTCGTCTTTTGGGGAAATGAAGAGCAATGGCGGTTGGCGGTGGAAACCCGCAAAACCCGCCGCACGGCATTGGGCGACATCTTGGACGCGATGTTCGTGCCGAAAGCTTGAATCAAACCCTAAAGGTCGTCTGAAAACGGAACGGATGCTGCCGGAAGTTTTCAGACGACCTTTCTCTATTGATATGCGTCAAAATCAGTTTGGAAATAAGCATAATACTCTAAATCTTCTTGACGGTTTGTGCCGTCTTTCATAGGATTACAG
>CAUOMQ010000163.1:0-5711 GCA_963456805.1 uncultured Neisseria sp.
CTGGAAAGAGTCGGATTTAGGCAACAGCTATGAGATGGTTCTAACTGACGAATCGCTGAATTGCCCGACATTGGATTGGGCGGATGTGCCGAACGACGAGAACCTGCTGTATGTGGACGAGGACGGACAACGGCATTACCGCCCTTACCGCACCACGGTTTATAACATTGAGGTCGAGGATTATCACACTTATTGTGTAAGTATGGGAGGTATTTTGGTACACAACCAGAATTGCGGCGCAGAGCGGCGCAGCCGGGTGGACAGCCCGGGAATCCGCGACGGCGGGCAACCATAACGCCGCTGTTTGCAACAAAGGTCGTCTGAAATTTTCAGACGACCTTTTTGCTTTTCAAACCAACGGCGTCAAATATCCAATTCTGCCGTATCGCCTTCTTTTTCCATCCATGCGCGGCGGGCGGCGGCTTCGCCTTTGCCCATCAGTTTGACGAAGATGTCGCGTGTTTCGTCATCCGCGCCTTCGGGGATTTGCACCTGCAACAGGCGGCGGGTGTCGGGGTGCATGGTGGTGTCTTTGAGCTGGTCGGGGTTCATCTCGCCCAAACCTTTGAAACGGCTGATGGAATAGGCGGTTTCTTTGACGCCTTCTTTTTGCAGCCGCTCCAAAATGCTGTCGAGTTCGTTTTGGTCGAGGGCGTAGAATTTGCGGGCGGGTTTGCTTTTGCCTTGTGCGTTGACATCGACGCGGAACAGCGGCGGCTGGGCGACGTAGATGTGTCCGTCGGCGACCAGTTTCGGGAAGTGGCGGTAGAACAGGGTCAACAGCAAAACTTGAATATGCGAGCCGTCCACGTCGGCATCGGACAGGATGGCGATTTTGCCGTAGCGCAGGCCGCTTAAATCGGGATTGTCGTTGATGCCGTGCGGATCGACGCCGATGGCGACGGAAATGTCGTGGATTTCGGCGTTGCCGAAGAGTTGGTCGGGGTGGACTTCAAAACTGTTGAGCACTTTGCCGCGCAGGGGCAGGATGGCTTGGGTGGCTTTGTCGCGGGCGAGTTTGGCGGAGCCGCCGGCGGAATCGCCTTCGACGAGGAAGAGTTCGTTTTCGCGGATGTCTTCGCTTTCGCAGTCGGTCAGTTTGCCGGGCAGGACGGCGACGCCGCTGCCTTTTTTCTTTTCGATTTTTTTAACCGAACGCATCCGCGCTTGTGCCTGACGGATGGCGAGTTCGGCGATTTTTTTGCCGAAGTCCACGTTTTGGTTCAGCCACAATTCCAAAGGGTCGCCCGATACGGCGGCGACGAGTTTCAACGCGTCGCGGTTGGTCAGCTTGTCTTTGGTCTGACCTTGGAACTGCGGGTCGAGGACGCGGGCGGAGAGGACGAAGGCGGTTTTGCTGAACACATCGTCGCTTTGCACTTTCACGCCGCGCGGTAAAAGGTTGTGCAGGTTGATGAAGTTGTTGACGGCGTTGAACACGGCTTGTTTCAAGCCTGCTTCGTGCGTGCCGCCCAGCGGGGTGGGGATGAGATTGACGTAGCTTTCGTTGGCGCACGAACCTTCTTCCAACCAGGTAAGGGCGAACGCGGCGCCTTCGCCGATGCTGAAATCGCCGTTGTGGTCGTCTGAAATGTAGTTTTCGCAGGAGAACAGCGGCACGGCTTCCTGCGCGTCGGCAATCAGGTCGGTCAGATAGCTTTTCAGACCTTCGGGGTAGTGCCAGGTTTGGGTGTGCGCTTCGTCTTCGCCTTTGACCGGACGGGTCAGGGAAACGCGCACGCCCGGCAGGAGCACGGCTTTGGCGCGCAGCAGGCGTTCGAGTTCGGGAATGCTGTAATTCGGGCTTTCAAAATATTTGCCGTCCGGCCAGACGCGCACTTCGGTGCCGCTGTCTTTAACGGCGCATTTGCCCACTTCTGCCAATGGTTCTACCACATCGCCGCCGGCAAACACGATGCGGTGGATTTTGCCTTCGCGTTTGACGGTTACCTCAAGGCGGGTGGAGAGGGCGTTGGTGACGGATACGCCCACGCCGTGCAGGCCGCCTGAAAAGGCATACGCGCTGCCACCGTCTTTTTTGTTGAACTTACCGCCCGCGTGCAGACGGGTGAACACGAGTTCGACCACGGGCACGCCTTCGATAGGATGCAGCCCGACGGGAATGCCGCGTCCGTTGTCGTGCACGGAAAGCGAACCGTCGTCGTGGATGCGCACGTCGATTTCAGTGGCGAAACCGCCCAACGCCTCGTCCGCCGCGTTGTCGATGACTTCTTGGCAGATGTGGGTCGGGCTGTCGGTGCGGGTGTACATGCCGGGACGTTCTTTGACCGGCTCCAAGCCTTTGAGGACAGTAATGCTGGATTCGCTGTATTGGTTGTTTTTAGTCATAGGGGAAGAGGTCGTCTGAAAGGAAGAACAACGCTTTCAGACGACCTGAAAGCGTTGCGTTTCGTTGTTTTATCGGTTGTCAAAAGGCAGGCGCGCGGTAAAGTCTTCGTAGCTTTCCATGCCGCGCAGGAAGCGGGAGGAGAGTTCTTTCAATGCCCCCAAGTAAACGTCGCGTTTGAAATCAATCACTTCGTCAACGGGAGCCCAATATTGGTGCCAACGCCAGCCGTCAAATTCGGGATGGTGGCAGGCGCGCAGATTGATGTCGCTGTCGCGTCCGACCAGCCGCAAAAGATACCAAATCTGCTTCTGCCCGCGATACGAACCGCGCCATTCGCGGCGTACCCAGTGGCTCGGCACGTCGTAACGCAGCCAGTCGCGCGTACGGCCGACGATTTTGATGTGTTGCGGCAACAGCCCGACTTCTTCGTACAGCTCGCGGTACATGGCGGTTTCGGGGCTTTCGCCCGGCTTGATGCCGCCTTGCGGAAACTGCCACGAATGCTCGCGCACACGCTTGCCCCAAAAGACTTCGTTGCGGTTGTTGATTAAGATGATACCGACATTGGGGCGATAGCCTTCTCTGTCTAACACGGTGTCGCCCTTCGTTAAATTCAATCGTGCGATTTTCCCATAAATCGGGCGGGTTTGACAAATCGGAGGTCGTCTGAAAATTTGTTATGCCTGTTTTCAGACGACCTTTTGGGGTTTGTGGGTAATGATAGGGACACAGGGTGCGTGGTTTGACGAGATGCTTTTGAAGAGCGGAATCTGTGGGTGAGATTTGGGCTATGGATTTTTATTTTGGGTTGTCTGCGATTTAAGATGGATTTACATCGATGCGGGAAAGAGGGCAGGGCGGATGCTTTCTGCTTTCATTTGTGATGTTTTTGCCGATTGCTGTTTTGAACAATGCCTGCTGCAAACGAAAAGGTCGTCTGAAAACCGGGAAATAGGTTTTCAGACGACCTTTTTTAAAGCGGATTACGCTTCGCTTTGCGCTTCTTCTTGTTCAACGGCAACGGATTCGTCGCTCAAGGTGCCTTTGGTGGACGGGGTTTGTCCTGCCATACGAGGATCGTATTCTGCTGCCATGCGCAGGGCGCGGCCGAAGGCTTTGAATACAGTTTCGGCTTGGTGGTGGGCGTTGTGGCCGCTGAGGTTGTCGATGTGCAGGGTCATCATGCTGTGGTTGACGACGCCGTGGAAGAATTCTTCGAACAGGTCAACGTCAAAACGTCCGATGAGGGCGCGGGTGAAGTCGATGTTGTACACGAGTCCGGGGCGGCCGGAGAGGTCGATGACAACGCGGCTCAAGGCTTCGTCGAGCGGAACGTAGGCATGACCGTAGCGGCGGATGCCAGCTTTGCTGCCCAAGGCTTGTTTCAGGGCTTGTCCGAGTACGATGCCGATGTCTTCTACGGTGTGGTGGTCGTCGATGTGCAAGTCGCCTTTGCAGGTGATGTCGAGGTCGATCATGCCGTGGCGGGCGACTTGGGCAAGCATATGCTCAAGGAAGGGGACGCCGGTGTCGAAACGGTATTGTCCGGTGCCGTCGAGGTTGAGGCTGAGGGTGATTTGGGTTTCGCTGGTGTTGCGGGTGATGCTGACTGCGCGGCCTTCTGCGGGCATATGGAATGCCGGTGCAGCGGCTGCGGCTTCTTGGGCGGCACGCTCTTGGCGGGCGGCTTCGGCGGCTGCGGCTTTTTCTTTATCTTTGCTGTGGTCGCGGTTTAACCAGCCTTTGCGTTTGTGCATGCCGGCTTCGAGTTTGGCGGCAAGGCTGGGGCGGATGCCGCGCGCTTTTTCGTCTTCTGCCTGCTCTTCAAGGCGGCGTTTCAGTTGGGACAGGGATGCCGCGTTGTCGTAACCGCATTTGCGGGCAAGTTTGGTCAGCGAGCCTGCTTCTTCAACAAGCTGCAGGAAATTGGCAAGGTGGAGTTGAGTGATGGTCATAATTTTACTCTCTGTGAGGTTTTAAAAAATCAGGCATAAAGCTTGCGGATAATATCCAGTACGGCATCGTTTTGCTCGGGACTGCCGATGGTAATGCGGACGCATTGCTCCAAAAGCGGATGCGTGCCGTGGAGTTTCTTAATCAGGATGCGGTTTTCTTTAAGCGTGTTAAACAATGCGTCTGCATCGGGAACGCGTACGGTAATGAAATTCGCTTCGCTGGGGAAGGCTTTCAGACGACCTATGGCGGACAATTCGCTGAAAACGCGTTCGCGTTCGGCTTTCAAAATATCGATGGTCGTCTGAATCGCGTCGTGGTGTTGCAGGGCGAATTTGGCGGTCGCCAAGCTTAATTGGTTCATATTGTAGGGCGGCAGGATTTTCGCCAGCTCGCCCATTACGGCGGGGCTTCCTGCCGCATAGCCGATGCGCAGTCCGGCAAAACCGATTTTGCTGATGGTGCGCATCACGACCAGATTTTCGATGCTGCCCGCCTGCGGCAGAAAACTGTCGCGGCTGAATGCGCCGTATGCTTCATCGACAACGACGATGCCGCGCGCCGCACGGATAATGGCTTCCACTTCTTCGCGGCGGAAGCATACGCCTGTCGGATTGTTCGGATAGGCGATGAAAATCAACGCGGGCTGATGTTTGTCGATGGCGGATAAAACAGCGGGCAAATCAAGCGTGAAATCTTCATTGAGCGGTACGCCGACATAATTCATGCCGTACAGCTCGGCATTATGCCGATACATCACGAAACTCGGCTCTACCGCCAGCATGGTCGCGCCGTATTGGGCAACAAGCAGGGTCATGAATTGGATTAACTCATCCGAGCCGTTTCCTAAAGCGATGGCAGCAGCTTCAGGAATATCGAAGGCTTTTCTTAAAGTTTCCTGTAGCCCGCTGGCGGCGGGATTGGGGTAAAGATGAATCGGCGCTTGGGCAATCAGCCGCAGCCATTCGTTTGACAGCTCGGGAAAACGGGCAAACGGATGATACGGGCTTTCCATTGCATCCAGCTTGATGAAGCCTTCGGACAAGTCGGCAATTCGGTAGGCGGACATGGATTTGATGTCGTCGCGGATGAAGTCGGAGGCGGTTTTCATAGTTTTCTTCTCAATTTCTGAATAATGGTTATTTCGTCACAATATAGCACAAAATCAGAGTGTTGACAGTAATATAATTAATAAATGGGGTGTTTATATTATTTTTATAATGAAGGTTTGATATAAATATTGAATTCAAAGATATTTTTTGAATTTTCTTGGGCTGCTTTGTCTGTTTTTATTGATAAGCAAACTTAAATAGGGAGATTTGGAAACATTAGGTTGTGATGCGGGTGGGTTTTTAATATAGTCAATTAAAATCAAAATAGGACAGTAGCGCATCGTCAAATCGGGCGT
>CAUOMQ010000164.1:0-5516 GCA_963456805.1 uncultured Neisseria sp.
ATAGTACGGCAAGGCGAGGCAACGCCGTACTGGTTTAAAGTTAATCCACTATATCCGCGCAAATCTAATCCTGCCGCAACCGAAAAAGGCTTGGGAAATGAGTTGTCTTAAAAAATAATGTGCCGATATCGTCGAACAATTTTTCAGACGACTTCGGCACATTATTTTGTCAAAAGGTCGTCTGAAAACGAATTTAGTGGGATTACTCAGGTTTTCAGACGACCTTCGGATTTGGGGCGAACCTTATTCCGCTACCGTTTTGCGAATAAGCTTTTCAGCATTGGCGAGCGTGTTTTCCACTTCGGCAAACTCGATTTTGCTGCCCGACACCAGCGCGCGCGTGTCGTTGAACACGACTTGGACTGCGCCGTCGGTTTCGGTAACGAGGACGCGCAACGGCAGTTGCAGGGCGAAGGCAGGGTCTTTTTGCATCAGCGGCGTGCCTGCTTTGGGCGTACCGAAGACGATGACTTTGGCGGGCTGCATGTCCAAACCGCTTTGGCGGGCGGCAGCTTGGTGGTCGATGACGGCGAACACGGTCATGCCTTTTTCTTTGACAGCGGTTTCCAAACGGCGGACGGTATCGTCGAAACTGTATTTGCTGATGGCGGTATGGGTTTGATTCATGGCGGAACTTTGTCGGGAATCGGGTTGTCGGGCGGCATCGCCGTCGTGTGAGGCGCAGGCGGTCAGGGCGGCGAGGATGGCGGCTGCGGCGAAGATGCGTATCGGTTTCATGTTTTTCCTTGGATAAAAGGTCGTCTGAAACGTTTCAGACGACCTTGTTGCTGGTTATTTCAAACCTTTTTTCACCAAGTCTTCGTAACCGCCGTGGTTGGTTACGTTGGTGTAGCCTGCTTTTTTCAACTCGGTAAGCGCGGCTTCGGCACGGCGGCCGCTGCGGCAGTAGAGGTTGACGGGCGCGTTTTTGTCGGGGCTAACGCTTTTGATGCGTTCGACGATTTGGTCGTGCGGGATGTTGACCGCGCCTTGCAGGTGGCCGGATTTGAATTCTTCTTCGGAACGTACGTCAATCCATACGCCTTTTGCTTTGGCAGGTTGCGCGCTAGCGGCTTTGGAGGCAGGCGCGGCAAAGGATACGGCGGCAGGCAGGACGAGTGCGGCGGCAGTCAGCGCGGCAGTCAGCAATTTTTTCATGGTTGTTTCTCCAAACGGTTGAACAAAAACATCAATCTAAACGGTTCGGCGGCAAAAAGCAATGCTCCGTCAACAGAAGGGTCGTCTGAAACGGGAGTTTTTTCAGACGACCCTTTGAGACAAAATCAACGCTGCGCGTCAACCGCTTCCAAAGCACGCAGGGCATAAGTGTAGGCTGCGCCTGCGTTCAAGGAAATGGCGGTCGCCAGCGCGCCGGCAATTTCGCTTTCAGTCGCGCCCGCTTTGGCGGCTGCGGCGGCGTGTACGCTGATACAGCTTTCGCAACGGGTAGTGATGGCGACGGCGAGGGCAATCAGCTCGCGGGTTTTCGCATCCAAGGCTTCGGCTGCGGCAGCTTGTTCCAGCGCGCCGTAGGCTTGCAGCATTTTCGGGTGGTTTTTACCCAGCTCGCCGAATGATTTTTTAACGTGTGCGGTGTGTTCGGGCCAATTTTGAAACATTTTGATTTCCTTTCCAATGTGTTTGATATGAAGGATGTTGCTCTTTCATGGCGAATTTAAAATTTAATCTGCCATCTTTACATCCGATGAATGGCATTATTGCAATAATTTGACTATTATAATCGTCAAATCATCTCATTCACTTGCAAAAAACACTTATGGACACTTTGGACAAACTCATCGAACTGGCGCAAATCACCGGCAGCGTGGACATACAATGCCTGTTCCGCGACAAATGGTACGCCCCGCATGAACGCAGGCGTGCGCACGGTATCGCGCACCTTGTCGTCGCCGGAGAAAGCTACATCAAAATCGAAGGCGAACCCGAAGCGCGGCTCTTGCAAACCGGCGACCTTATCTTTTTCCCGCGCAGCGCCGAACACATTATCAGCAGCGAAGCAGACTGCAACAACTGCGGCGATACACCGCATATCGGCAACAGCGGCGCATTCACAGTCGCCTCATCCCGTAGCGGCGGCGAAAAAAGCCTCGATTTGTTCTGCGCCCGTTTTGAATACGACGAACACGCCGACATCATGCACGACCTGCCCGAAACCGTCCTCATCAAAATGGACCATCCCTCGCTGCAATGCCTTATCTCCATGTTGCAATACGAAAGCGCGCACACGCTTTCCGGCTCGCGCGCCATCGTCAACGCCCTCTCCTCCGTCCTCCTCGTCCTCATCGTCCGCGCCCATCTCGAACAAGGCGGAGAAGCGCCTTTGGGCGGCATACTCAACGGCCTGCGCGACAAACGCCTGCGCCAACTCATCCAAACCGTCGTCAGCCGCCCCGAAGACGAATGGAACATCGAAAAAATGACCGAGCTTGCCAACCTCTCCCGCGCCCAACTCATGCGCCTGTTCAAACAACAAACCGGCATCAGCCCCCACGCCTTCGTCAATCTCATCCGCCTGCGCCAAGCCGCCGTACTGCTGCGGCAAACCGCCGATTCCGTCTTGTCTGTCGCGCTGAACGTCGGCTTCCAATCCGAAACCCACTTCGGCAAAGCGTTTAAAAAACAATACGGGATTTCGCCGGGGCAGTATCGGAAAAATGAAACGGCAGATGAAGATACCAGCCGGCTGCTTGAAGGCATTTGAACCCGAAAGGTCGTCTGAAAACGGCAAAAGCGTCATAACCCTTTGATTTATCGTTCAGCCATTGGGATACTGCGGAAAAGCCTGTTTGGATACACCGTTTATTTGCCTATATAATCCATTTTTCCCTTTTCAGACGACCTCTTATGCTCAGCTACCGCCACGCCTTCCATGCCGGCAACCATGCCGATATGATCAAGCATTTCATCCTTTTCCTGACGCTTGATTACTTCAATCAAAAAGACAAGCCCTATTGGTATATCGATACCCACAGCGGCGCGGGTTTATATGACTTGAGCGGCAGCGAAGCGCAAAAAGTCGGCGAATACAAACAAGGCATCCGGTTGCTTCAAGAAGCGGAACATCTGCCGCCCGAGCTGTCCGCCTTCATCGCCCGCCTGAATGCCATACTCCCACAAGAGCAACTCTATTGCGGTTCTCCGTGGCTTGCCCAAGCCCTGACGCGCGACAGCGACAAACTGCGTTTGTTTGAGCTGCATCCTGCCGATTTCCAACATTTAAAAAACAATATGGAAGAGGCGCGCTTGGGCAGGCGTGGGCAAATAATGCAGGCAGACGGTTTTCGCGGTCTGATTTCGCTGCTGCCCCCGCCGCCGCGCCGTGCCGTCGTCCTGATAGACCCTCCGTATGAAGAAAAACAAGACTATCAGCGCGTTGTCCATACTTTAAAAGACGCGCTCAAACGCTTTGAGCAGGGTTGTTATATGGTTTGGTATCCCTGCTTGAGCCGAGAAGAAAGCCGCAAGCTGCCCGAGCAGCTGCAAAAGCTGATGCCCGAAAGCTACCTGCACGCCGAGCTGCACGTCCACACCCCGCGTCCGGACGGATTCGGGATGCACGGCAGCGGCATGTTTATCATCAACCCGCCCTACCTGCTGCCGGATCTGCTGAAAAATAACCTTCCCGCGTTGACCGACATACTGGCACAAGACAACGGCGCGCGCTTCGTCTTAAACAGTTGCATAAAATAATCGATATTATCCCGTCGAACCAAGACACCGGCGGGAAATCCTGTGGCATGGGCTTCCGATTTAAACTACAATTCACTACATTGTTTTCACGCTTTCAAATCATGACGATCAGACATCCCGCTTCATTGCTTTTGGCTTCCCTTTGCACGCTTTTTCTATGCTCCTGCGAACGTTCGGTTCAAGATACGGTACAAGAAACCTTCGGCGAAGAATTGCGCGGCCATTTCATCAGCAGCGCGACAGCCATCTGCGTGGAAAAAGCGCCGAAAAGCAGCGCGATACCGTCTGATACCGTACAGCAAATCTGTTCGTGCGCTTCGGAAAAAACCGCAGACCAGATATCCATCGACGATATGTCGAAACTGATCGGCGGCGAAGTCGGCGGCGAGCTGAAAACCAAAATCAAGCAAAGCGCGGTCGAATGCGCCAAAGAAATGATAGGCGCCGCCTCCGCACCTTCAAGCAAAAAATAAATACCGACCTCGTCTGAAAACCATTTTCAGACGACCTTTTCTTTTTTATAGCCAGAAACCGAGTCCGATATGAAAACATTAGCGCAATTCCTACCGCAGCATTTACAGCAAAACAGCATTCCTGCCGAATTGGGTAGCGTCCTCGAATCCATTGTCGCCGCCTGCTCCGATATCAGCGGCAAAGTCCGCTTGGGCGCACTCGCCGGCGTGTTGGGCATGGCGGGTACGGGCAATATTCAGGGCGAAGATCAGAAAAAGCTGGATGTGATTGCCAACGATATCCTGATTGACGTCTTGAAAAACAACGCCCATGTCGCCGGTTTGGCAAGCGAGGAAGAGGATACTTTTGTAGCAGCCAACGAAAACGGCGGCTATCTCGTCCTGTTCGACCCTCTGGACGGCTCGTCCAATATCGATGTCAATATTTCCGTCGGTACGATTTTTTCCGTACTCGCCAAGCCCGAAGGTCGTCTGAATACCGAATCCTTCCTGCAAAATGGCCGTGACCAAGTGGCGGCAGGTTATGTTTTGTACGGCCCGCAAACCCAACTAGTGTTCACTTTGAAACACGGCGTTTTCGTGTTTACGCTCAACGAAAACAACGAATTCGTCCTGACCAAAGAAAATCCACAAGTTCCGGCATTGACCAAAGAGTTTGCCATCAATATGTCCAACACCCGCCACTGGCAAGCCCCTATGCAGCAATATATTAACGAGCTGCTGGCAGGCGATACGGGCGTTCGCGGTAAAAATTACAATATGCGCTGGGTGGCGAGCATGGTCGCAGAAATCCACCGCATCCTGATGCGCGGCGGCGTATTCATGTATCCTCAAGACAAACGCGATCCGTCCAAACCCGGCAAGCTGCGCCTGATGTACGAAGCCAACCCGATGAGCCTGATTTTGGAACAGGCAGGCGCGGCGGCAAGCAATGCTTTGGAAAACATGCTCGACATCGTCCCCACAGGTCTGCACCAACGCGTAGCCGTCGTCATGGGCAGCCGCGAGGAAGTCGAATATGTCGGCAAGCTGCATCAAAAATAAGATGTTGAGTTTGTAGGCTATCCTGCCATAAAAAGGTCGTCTGAAAATCCGTTTCAGCATTCTCTATGAACGTTGAAACAGGTTTTCAGACGACCTTTTGTGTATTTAGTATTCGGGCATTTACAAGGCCTGCTGTTCTGCAAGCCCTGACTCATCTGCTGGTCGCCATGACCTTTCACCCATAATCATCGCGCCTATTCCCGCATCGGTGACGATTCCCATCAAACTGGCGTTACGCAGGCCGCCGCCGCTGACGTACCTCGTTTTGACTCTGTCTCCTGCCGCTTC
>CAUOMQ010000165.1:0-5475 GCA_963456805.1 uncultured Neisseria sp.
AAGCACCAAGTGAATCGGTTTCGTACTATCTGTACTGTCTGCGGCTTCGTCGCCTTGTCCTGATTTTTGTTAATCCACTATATATCCGTCCTTATATGGTCAAATCGCCGCTGAAATCCGTATCAAACCCATCGGCGTATCGGCTTATATCCATTCCAATTTTATTTTGAACGGACTGAAGCCAAAAAACAAAACCGAAAAAAATGTGCTTGTTCTCAGGCGTCACGCCGAATATGCCGTCACTTTGATGCGAAATCTGCAGGTCACTCAATATAGACAAGAAGCTGTCCAGATTTTGCCTGATGTCTTCTATCTCGCTTTTTTGAAGTTCCTCAATCAACAGGACTTCATTATCCAGACCAATAATGGTGGGCAACTTGGTCAGTTTTTCATAAATCGCTTTCACAGACATTTTTCAATACCGGTAAACCCGACGCGCGGGATACGGGCGCGGGTAAGGCGGGTAGGGATAGCCGTAGCGGTGTACCGGCTCGCTGTCCTGATAAATGACGGTCGTCCCCGGCGGGGCGTTGACGGTAACGGTTTTGTTGATGGTGGTTTGGGAATGGACGGGCAGGTCAAGGACGGCGGTGCGGCCGTAAGGGGTTTCGGTGTAGAAACAGCCGCCAAGTGCGGTCAGCGTGAAGACGTAGAGCAGGGGCTTCTTCATGGGATTCCTTCATTCAAAACGAAACGGTAAGGGGTCGTCTGAAACGTGGTTTCGATCAGTTTGAAACCGTTTTGGGGTTTTCAGACGACCTTCCCGCTTACCTTAACACAGTCTTCGTCCAGCGGCTGACCCATTGTTTCTGTTTGGTGTCGATATCGTTGCGGCTGGGCGAGTCGGTGTGTTTCGGGGCTTGGGCGAACTCGAAGACTTTGGGCAGCGGCGTGTTTTTCACGGCGGGATAGACCCACATTTCGGTCGGCAGGGCTTTTTGCACTTCGCTGCTTTGCAGCCACTGTACGAGTTTCGCCGCCAGCTCGGGCTGTTTCGCGCCTTTCAAGACTGCCGCGCCTTCGACTTGGCGGAACACGCCGCCTTTGAGGAAGAGGTTGCCGGTCGGCGGCACGCTGTATTTGCCTTTGGAGTAGTGGACTTCGGCGGCGGGGCTGGCGGCGTAGCTGACGACGAGTGGATAGGCGCCGCCGTTTTGGGTGAAGTCGGTGTAATAGGCTTCACTCCAGCCTTTGGCGACTTTCACGCCGTTTTGACGCATCTGCGCCCACCATTTGAACGCACCCTCTTCGCCCATGCCGCCGATGTTCGCCATCAGGAAGGCAAGTCCGGGCGAGGAGGTGGCGGGCGACGGCGTCACCAGCAGGTTTTTATATTCGGGGCGGGTCAAGTCCTGCAAGGTTTTGGGCAGCGGCAGTTTTTTCTGTTCAAACCATTTTTTGTCGTAGTTGAGGGTAACGTAGCCGTAATTCACTGCCGCGATGACGGGCATCCCCGCTGAAACGGGCGCGGATTTGGGCTGCGCCGCCGCCAATATGCCCGCTTCGCGCGCTTTGCCGATGTTGGCGTTGTCCAAACCGTACACCGCGTCGGCAATCGGATTTGCCTTGCTGAGAATCAGCTTGTTGAGCATTTCGTTGCCGCTGCCCGCCTTGATGACGGAGACTTTGGCATCGTTGGCTTTTTCAAACTGCGCGATGGCGGATTGGGGCAGGCTGAAGGATTTGTGCACGGCAAGGCGCACTTCAGTCTGGGCGGATAAGTTTGCCGAAGCCAGCAAGAGGGCGAGGGCGGATAATTTCAGTTTCATTCTCTAACCTTTGTACGGGTAAAATACGAAACATCATAACAAAATCCGCACCAACACACGACATGAACCTTTCCCCCGTTTGGCTGTTTGACCTCGACAACACGCTGCACAACGCCGATGCAGGCATCTTCTACATCATCAACCGCGCCATGACCGGCTACATGGCGCAACGCCTCAAACTCTCCGAAGAAGCGGCATCCGACCTGCGTCAGGACTATTGGCACCGATACGGCGCGACGCTTGCCGGCCTGCAAATCCACCATCCCGAAATCGACATCTGCGAATTTCTGCGCGAAAGCCATCCCATCGCGCAAATCTTGGCAAAATTGCAGGGCATGGAGGGAACCGAAAGCGTTTTAGGTCGTCTGAAAGGACGCAAAGCCGTTTTTTCCAACGGCCCTTCGTTTTACGTCTGCGCTATCATCGGGGCATTGGGTTTGGCAAACCGTTTTGACGCACTCTTCGGCACGGACGACTTCGGGCTGCGCTACAAACCCGACCTGCAAGCCTACCTGACCGTCTGCCGCCTGCTCGATGCTGCGCCCGAACAGTGCATCATGATCGACGACAGCGCGGACAACCTGCACCAAGCCAAAGAGCTGGGCATGAAAACCATATGGTTCGGCAGCAAAGCCCATCCCCTGCCCTTTACCGACGCCGTTGCAAAAGATATGCAGGCGCTCGCCGAATGTGCCGAAAAATTGTCGGCACTCGTCTGAAACCTTTACAATATCGGGTTTGAACAACGGCACCAATCCGCCCGACCACAAGGACAACCATCATGCGATACACCGCCCTCATCCTCGCCGCCGCCGCAGCCGCCCTGACCGGCTGTACCTGGGAAACCTACCAAAACGAATCCGGCCACACCTCCCTGCGCCCCAAATACGAAAAAGGCACGCGCATCTATTACGAAGACGGCACCTACTCCCGCGATATGCGTTACAACCAATACCGCCCCGAACGCCGCACCCTCAAACCGCTGCACGGCGACCAAGAAAACGTCCGCGGCACGACATGGAACAAACCCCAAGGCGCCGGACACGCCGCGCCCGAAACGCAAACCGAAGAATAACCCGCCCGCAGAGGTCGTCTGAAACCGTCTTTTCCGTTTCAGACGACCTCAAACATAACCGCCATCCCGTTCGTCCCATATCTGCCGTCCTTCTCAAGGAGAAAACCATGCGTTCCCTCGCCCTGATTTTCGTTACCGCCGCCATCCTGAGCGGCTGCACCACAGACCGCTACGACTTCGACAGCCGTCCCGCCGACACATCCGCGCGCACGCCCCTGAAGCCGACCACACTCGACCGCTTGGAACACGGCAGCCATGCCGACTCGTACCGCTGGAACCCCAAACCCAATAAACCATAACCCCCACGTCCGCACACCAAACCCAAATAAAAAGGTCGTCTGAACCCCAAAACTCCGTTCAGACGACCCCAAAATACCCCCTTCATCAACATTGCATTCGAGAAAGCCCATCATGTCCGCCGCACCCCTCAACATCGTCATCCTCGCCGCCGGCAAAGGCACGCGCATGTATTCCAAAATGCCCAAAGTGCTGCACCGCATCGGCGGCAAACCCATGGTCGAGCGCGTTATCGACACCGCCGCCGCGCTTCATCCGCAAAACATCTGCGTCGTCATCGGACACGGCAAAGACCAAGTCCTAGACACCGTCAAACGCGACGTCGTCTGGGTCGAACAAACCGAACAGCTCGGCACCGGCCACGCCGTCAAAACCGCCCTGCCGCACCTTTCCGCCGAAGGCCGCACGCTGGTGTTGTACGGCGACGTCCCCCTGATTGACACCGCCACCCTCGAAACCCTGCTCGAAGCCGCCGGCAGCGAAGTCGGACTGTTGACCGACGTCCCCGCCGACCCGACAGGCTTGGGCCGCATCATCCGCGACAGCCAAGGTAGCGTAACCGCCATCGTCGAAGAAAAAGACGCCGACGCCGCCCAAAAAGCCGTCCGCGAAATCAACACAGGCATCCTCGTCCTACCCAACGCCAAACTCGAAAACTGGCTGGGCAGCCTCTCCAGCAACAACGCCCAAGGCGAATACTACCTGACCGACCTCATCGCCAAAGCCGTTGCCGACGGCATCAAAGTCCATCCCGTCCAAGTGCGCGCCTCCCACCTCGCCGCCGGCGTGAACAACAAACTCCAGCTTGCCGAACTCGAACGCATCTTCCAGACCGAACAGGCGCAAGCCTTGCTCAAAGCAGGCGTCACCCTGCGCGACCCCGCCCGCTTCGACTTAAGGGGCCGTCTGAAACACGGACAAGACGTCGTGATTGACGTCAACGTCGTCCTAGAAGGCGACATCGAAATCGGCGACAACGTCGAAATCGGCGCAAACTGCGTCATCAAAAACGCCAAAATCGGCGCAAACAGCAAAATCGCCCCCTTCTCCCACCTCGAAGACTGCGAAGTCGGACAAAACAACCAAATCGGCCCCTACGCCCGCCTGCGTCCGCAAGCCCGCCTTTCAGACGACGTACACGTCGGCAACTTCGTCGAAATCAAAAACGCCGCCATCGGCAAAGGCACCAAAGCCAACCACCTCACCTACATCGGCGACGCCGAAGTCGGCAGCAAGACCAACTTCGGCGCAGGCACGATCATTGCCAACTACGACGGCGTGAACAAACACAAAACCATCATCGGCGACGAAGTCCGCATCGGCTCCAACTGCGTCTTAGTCGCCCCCGTCACCCTCGGCAACAAAGTCACGACAGGCGCAGGCAGCACGATTACCAAAAACGTCGAAGACAACAAACTCGCCCTCGCCCGCACCCGCCAAACCGTCATCGAAGGTTGGGTGAGGCCGGAAAAAGGGGATAAGAAATAAAGCAGTAAACCGCCCTGCGCAGATGCGTGGACAAAAAAGAAAGGTCGTCTGAAAACAGGTTTTAAGTTTTCAGACGACCTTTGATTCAATCAAAACAGACTTGAGATAATCCAAGTAGCGTGGGCTTTGCCCACGAAATCTACCATCTGACAATTCAAATCAGACAACAGCCGAATGGGCATCCATTTCGGCATTTATCTCGCGGGCAAAGCCCACGCTACCCGTTGCAGCAACAGCAACCTGTCCCTTCCCCCGTCCGGCGGGGGAAGGTTAGGATGGGGGTGGCTTTGTGACTTTAGGTCAAATCAAATTCGTACAACCCATAGAACCACCCTCTCCCCAGCCCTCTCCCGCCGGACGGGAGAGGGGGCAGGTTGCCGATAAAAACGAGATCGTCTGAAAACTTTGAGATTTGAGTTTTGGAGAAACTCGCTCCCGATTTTTCAGACGACCTCGTTTATTCAATCAATACAGGCTTGTGATAACCCAAGTAGCGTGGGCTTTGCCCACGAAACCTACCATCTGACAATTCAAATCAGACAACAGCTGAATGGGCATCCATTTCGGCATTTATCTCGCGGGCAAAGCCCATGCTACTCGTTGCTGCAACAGCAATCTGTCCCTTCCCCCGTCCGGCGGGGGAAGGTTAGGATGGGGGTGGCTTTGCGACTTTAGGTCAAATCAAATTCGGACAACCCATAGAACCACCCTCTCCCCAGCCCTCTCCCGCCGGGCGGGTAAGGGGGCAGGTTGCAGATAAAAACGAGGTCGTCTGAAAGCTCTGAGATTTGGGTTTCAGACGACCTTTTTGCTATCGATGCCTCAAGACTCAAATATCTTGCATGA
>CAUOMQ010000166.1:0-5033 GCA_963456805.1 uncultured Neisseria sp.
GTACTGTCTGCGGCTTCGTCGCCTTGTCCTGATTTAAATTTAATCCACTATACCTCTCCCCTTCCCTCCTTTCCAATAAGCTGGAAAACACAAAAGGTCGTCTGAAAACGCCATTCCGTTTTTTACGGAAGCAGCATTTTCAGACGACCTTTTGTTCTTAACGCTTATTTCAGAAGAAACCGCTTCTATTGCGCTTACTTCACAATCTCGACCGGACCGTGATCGTCGCAGTGGTCGCCGTGTTGGTGGTGCAGGCGACCGTTGACGATGTAGTCGGTGTGATCGCCGTGCGGTACGGCTTCATGGCCGCAACCTTCGCCGTGAACATGGCCTTTGCAGGTATCGACGGGATGGCAGCCGTCAGGGTTGGTTTCATTGACGCTTAAGCTGTGTTCGTCGTAATGACCGTTGTGTTCGTGGTGCAGATGACCGTCGTGCAGATAGTCGGTGTGGTCGCCGTGTTTGATGGCGGTATGGCCGCAACCGGCGCCATGGGTATGGTCGTGATGATCGTGGATTTTGCAAGTCATTTTGATTCCTCGTTATCGATGGTTAATTCAAACCCTTTAGGTTACGGACTCTATGTTATCCTTTTTTGGCAACCTAGTAAACAATTTCCTCTTTATTAACATAGTGTTACGGTATATCATCATAGGCTTTAAAGGTCGTCTGAACGCGCCATTTCGATATTATGACTCTTGCGGATGTTTCAGACGACCTCCCCATTCGTTATCATTTATAATGTCATTTCTTAGGCGGCTCGGTAGTCCGTGCCGATGATGCGTATAGGTCGTCTGAAAACAATATCAAGATAAATATAGGATTTTTACACTATGTGGGACACAGTACGGCAATGGCTGCATACTCTGCCGGTACGCGAGGAAGTGGTGGAATCGGTGCTGATGGTCATGGCGCTGCTGGTTTTTCGGGGCGTTTTGCTGAAACTGTATCTGCGCCGCCACCCGCATTACAGCATCGAGGAAAAACGCCGCTCCTTGGTACTCAGCCGCAATCTGACACTGATTTTGACGATTTTCGGGCTGGCGGTAATTTGGGCGACTCAAATCCAGACGCTGGCGCTGTCGATGTTTGCCGTAGCGGCGGCGATTGTGGTGGCGACGAAGGAACTGATTATGTGTTTGTCGGGCAGCATCTTGCGCTCGGTAACGAAACAATATTCGGTCGGCGACTATATTGAAGTGAACGGCCTGCGCGGGCGTGTGGTCGATATTAATCTTTTGAACACGCTGATGATGCAGATCGGTCCGAACCCGCTGGTCGGGCAGCTTTCGGGCAAGACGCTGTCGTTCCCAAACAGCCTGCTTTTGAACCACTCCGTCCGCCGCGACAATATCTTGGGCGATTATGTGATTCATACGGTGGAAATTCCCGTGCCGATTCATTTGGATTCGGATGTGATTGTAGGTCGTCTGAAAGCCGTATTGGAGCCTTTGTGCCAACCTTATGTACCCGCCATCCAGCGGCATTTGGAAAACGTGCAGGCGGAGAAGCTGTTCATCACCCCTGCCGCCCAGCCGCGCGTAACCCGCGTGCCGCATGACGACAAGGTGTACCTTATCATCGTGCGCTATGCCTCGCCCGTGGCGAAGCGTTTAGAAATCCAGCAGGCGGTGCTGGATGAGTTTCTGCGCGTACAATACCGCCTGCTGAACCCGCATTCTTAATCCACTATATCAATAATCAGGAAAATACTATGTTGCCCGAATCCGCCCTTACGCAAATGTACCCCGTCATCATGACCCCCAGCCACGACGGGAAATATTTCCACAATTACGTCCTTTCGCTGCTCAACATCGTCAACACCAGCGCGCAAAACGGCTGGCCGCTGCAAGTGATGATGCAGCGCGGCGAGAGCCTGATTACCCGCGCGCGCAATAATTGCGTGGCGACCTTCTTGGAAAACAAAGAATGGACGCACCTCTTCTGGATAGACTCCGACATCGGTTTTTCTGCCGAAGCTTTCTACCGCCTGCTGCTGGCGGATAAAGACGTGGTAGCGGGCATTTATCCGCTGAAACGGGAAAACTGGCCGGACAAAGGCGTTCCTGCCGGCACGACCCAAGCGGACTTCGAGCGGATGTACACCGCCTACACCGTCAATACAGGCGATAAAAACGAAAACGGCGAAATCGTCCTGCGCGTCGATGAAGAAGGTTTTATGAAAGTCGATGACGCGCCGACCGGATTCATGGTCATCAAACGCAGCGTGTTCGAAAAAATGATGGCCGCCTACCCCGAGCTGAACTACATCTCCGACAGCGACTACAAGCGCGAAGACAAAGGGCTGCACTACCGCTTCTTCGACTGCATGGTCGATCCCGAAAGCAAACGCTACCTTTCCGAAGACTACACGTTCTGCCGCCTGTGGCAGCAAATCGGCGGCGAAGTCTATGTCGACGTCCAATCCAACCTGACCCACCAAGGCGCGAAAATCTACCGCGGCGCGTTTGCCGATTCGTTGCAAACCAATATCGCACAAGCCGTATTCGCCCCCGCCGGCACACCGATGAGCCTCGACCTCGCCGCCCCGCTCAAATCCAACCCGCGCGGCGCAGAATAGCGTAAAAACAGGGAAAGACGCTTTAAGCCTGACGTGATGGCACTATATCTCCCCTATCGTTTGCCCCGTCGTTTTCAGACGACCCCGAATCCAAACAGGTCGTCTGAAAACACAATCGGTTCGCCCGAACGGCAAACCTAAAACCCAGACACACATTATCCCCATTTTCCCATTGACTCAGGCGGCAGCCATTTTTCAGACGACCTCCGTCCGAACCCGCCACCCACACAAAGGAATCCCATCCATGACCGACAACGTACTGCTCCATTTGAGCGAAGAACCCCGTTTCGACCAAATCCAAACCGCCGACATCAAACCCGCCCTGCAAACCGCCATCGCCGAAGCGCGCGCGCAGATTGCCGAAGTCAAAGCCCAAACGCACACCAACTGGGCGAACACCGTCGAGCGTCTGACCGACATCACCGAACGCGTCGGCAGGATTTGGGGCGTCGTGTCGCACCTCAACTCCGTCGTCGACACACCCGAACTGCGCGCCGTCTATAACGAACTGATGCCCGAAATCACCGTCTTCTTCACCGGAATCGGACAAGACATCGAGCTGTATAACCGCTTCAAAGTAATCAAAAACTCCCCCGAATTCGCCACCCTCTCCCCCGCACAGCAAACCAAGCTCAACCACGACCTGCGCGATTTCGTCCTCAGCGGCGCGGAATTGCCGCCCGAACAGCAGGCAGAGCTGGCAAAACTGCAAACCGAAGGCGCGCAACTCTCCGCCAAATTTTCGCAAAACGTCTTAGACGCAACCGACGCCTTCGCCCTCTACTTCGACGACGCCGCACCGCTTGCCGGCATTCCCGAAGACTCGCTCGCCATGTTTGCCGCCGCCGCGCAAAGCGAAGGTAAAACAGGCTACAAAATCGGTTTGCAGATTCCGCACTACCTCGCCGTCATCCAATACGCCGACAACCGCGATCTGCGCAAACAAATCTACCGCGCCTACGTTACCCGTGCCAGCGAACTTTCAAACGACGGCAAATTCGACAACACCGCAAACATCGACCGCACGCTCGAAAACGCCCTGCAAACCGCCAAACTGCTCGGCTTCAAAAACTACGCCGAGCTGTCGCTCTTCACCAAAATGGCCGACAGCCCCGAACAAGTCCTCACCTTCCTGCACGACCTCGCCCGCCGCGCCAAACCCTACGCCGAAAAAGACCTCGCCGAAGTCAAAGCCTTCGCCCGCGAACGCCTGAACCTCGCCGACCCGCAGCCGTGGGATTTGAGCTACGCCAGCGAAAAACTGCGCGAAGCCAAATACGCATTCAGCGAAACCGAAGTCAAAAAATACTTCCCCGTCGGCAAAGTTCTGGCAGGACTGTTCGCCCAAATCAAAAAACTCTACGGCATCGGATTCGCCGAAAAAACCGTTCCCGTCTGGCACAAAGACGTGCGCTACTTCGAGCTGGAGCAAAACGGCAAAACCATAGGCGGCGTCTATATGGACCTCTACGCCCGCGAAGGCAAACGCGGCGGCGCGTGGATGAACGACTACAAAGGCCGCCGCCGCTTCGCCGACGGCACGCTGCAACTGCCCACCGCCTACCTCGTCTGCAACTTCACCCCGCCCGTCGGTGGCAAAGAAGCCCGCTTGAGCCATGACGAAATCCTCACCCTCTTCCACGAAACCGGCCACGGCCTGCACCACCTGCTCACCCAAGTGGACGAACTGGGCGTATCCGGCATCAACGGCGTCGAGTGGGACGCCGTCGAGCTGCCCAGCCAGTTTATGGAAAACTTCGTCTGGGAATACGACGTCTTGGCACAAATGTCCGCCCACGAAGAAACCGGCGAGCCCCTGCCGAAAGAACTCTTCGACAAAATGATCGCCGCCAAAAACTTCCAACGCGGTATGTTCCTCGTCCGCCAGATGGAGTTCGCCCTCTTCGACATGACCATTTACAGCGAAGACAACGAAGGTCGTCTGAAAAACTGGCCGCAGGTTTTAGACAGCGTGCGCAAAGAAGTCGCCGTCATCCAACCGCCAGAATACAACCGCTTCGCCAACAGCTTCAGCCACATCTTCGCCGGCGGCTACTCCGCAGGCTATTACAGCTACGCATGGGCCGAAGTCCTCAGCGCCGACGCCTACGCCGCCTTTGAAGAAAGCGACGACGTCGCCGCCACAGGCAAACGCTTCTGGCAGGAAATCCTCGCCGTCGGCGGCTCCCGCAGCGCGGCGGAATCCTTCAAAGCCTTCCGCGGACGCGAACCGAGCATAGACGCACTGCTGCGCCACAGCGGCTTCGACAACGCGGCTTGATAGTAAGGTTGAGGTAATGAAAAGGTCGTCTGAAAAGTTTTCAGACGACCTTTTGCCGCAAATTTATACCTTATAAAATCATTCCAAAAACAACTAATACATCCCGTCGCTGTCAATATATAGTGGCTTAACTTTAAACCAGTACGGCGTTGCCTCGCCTTGCCGTACTAT
>CAUOMQ010000167.1:0-4982 GCA_963456805.1 uncultured Neisseria sp.
CAGCACCTTAGAGAATCGTTCTCTTTGAGCTAAGGCGAGGCAACGCCGTACTGGCTTAAAGTTAATCCACTATAAAAAAGGCAAACCCGATTAGGTTTGCCTTTTTTATTACAAGACTTAATGAACGTCTTTCCAATATTCTTTTTTCAGGAAGTATGCCAGAGGCAGCATTACTGCAAGCAAGAACATCAACACGATATAGCCTGTACGTTTGCGCTGGAGTTGCGCCGGTTCACCCATGTAAACCAAATAGTTCACCAAATCGCGTACATAAGCATCGTACTCTGTTTGGACGACTTTGCCGTTTGGCAAACGACGGCTGTGCGCGCCGGTAGATTCCCAATAGAGCTTGGGTTTCAATTCGCCATGTTCGTCTTTCACCATGACCGGCTGACCTTTTGCATCCAGCTCAACCGCTTGAACGCCTTGTTGCTCCCACAAGGGGTGGGGCATGCCGACTTTGTCGAATACGACATTGTTCCAACCGTTCGGACGGGTCGGGTCTTTATAGAAGCCGCGCATATAGGCATACAGATAATCCGCGCCTTTAGAACGGGCAATCAGCGTCAGATCCGGAGGAGCCGCACCAAACCATTTGGCAGCATCTTTAGGATTCATCGCCGCCAACATGACATCACCGACGTTGTCTGTCGTAAACATCAGGTTTTTCTTGATTTCTTCATCAGTCAAACCGATGTCTTTCAGACGGTTGAAGCGCATACCGCTTGCCGAGTGGCAGGATAAGCAGTAGTTGGTGAAAATTTGAGCACCGCGCTGCAAGCTGACTTGGTCGCGCAGGTCAATCTCAACTTTTTCATAGTGTCCGCCACCGCTGGCGACGGCGGCACTCATAGGCACTGCCAATAACAAGGCAGCAAACCAGTTTTTCAGGGTATGTTTCATTTTCGCTGCCCTCATCAGATATTGGTTGCAAACAGGTAAGCACCCACTGCGGTAATACCGACATAAACAAAGAACATGATTTTTTGTTTAGTGGTGCTCATGGTTACGCGTTCCGGAACCGGTTTGTTTGTATCCAGTTTGGTATAGAACGGCATACCCAGGAAGAATGCAAAATAGACGACGGACAGAATGCGCGCAACCAAAGTACGGGTATCGGTTGCTACCATCGCACCCAAAATACCCAAACCGATAAAGGCAATGATGAACAGAACCAACGCAGTTTTGAAGATTGGGCCGCGATAGCGGACGGATTTCACTTCACCTTTATCCAACCAAGGCAACAGGGCAATCAGGACAACTGCCGCGCCCATACCGATTACACCCCAAACCTGAGTACCGAGGAATGAAGGAATCGCACGCAAAATGGCGTAGAACGGGGTGAAATACCATACCGGTGCAATGTGCGGCGGTGTTTTCAGCGCGTTTGCCGCATCAAAGTTCGGGGCTTCAAGGAAGTAGCCGCCGCCTTCGGGGGCGAAGAACAATACGGAGCAGAAAACAATCAGGAATACGACAACGCCCAAGATGTCTTTGACGGTGTAGTACGGATGGAAAGGAATGCCGTCGAGCGGAACGCCGTTTTCATCTTTGAGTTTCTTGATTTCCACGCCGTCAGGGTTGTTCGAACCCACTTCGTGCAAGGCGATGATGTGTGCCACGACCAAACCGAGCAACACCAGCGGTACGGCAATAACGTGCAGTGCGAAGAAGCGGTTCAGGGTAACGTCGGAAACGTTGAAGTCGCCGCGAATCCAAGTGGATAAATCAGGACCGATAACAGGGATAGCAGAGAACAGGTTAATAATCACCTGTGCGCCCCAGAAGGACATTTGACCCCAAGGCAACAGGTAGCCCATAAAGGCTTCGGCCATCAATGCCAAGAAAATCAGGGAACCGAAAATCCACACCAATTCGCGCGGTTTTTTGTACGAACCGTAAATCAGGCCGCGGAACATGTGCAGGTATACGACGATGAAGAAGAAAGATGCGCCGGTAGAATGCATGTAGCGGATAATCCAGCCGCCGGACACGTCGCGCATGATGTACTCTACTGCGGTAAAGGCAGCAGGCAGGTGATAGGCATTCAGGTTGCCGTCCGGTTTGTAGTTCATGGTCAGGAAGATACCGCTGACGATTTGAATCACGAGGACGAGCAGAGCCAAAGAGCCGAAGTAGTACCAGAAGTTGAAGTTCTTCGGCGCGTAGTATTGAGCCAAATGCTCATTCCACATTTTAGACAGAGGGAAACGAGCGTCCGTCCAGTCTAACAATGCTTTTGCTTTGCTATTGGTTTGGTTTGCCATAATTATCGTTCCTTATTTTTAGTCTTCGCCTACCAAGACTGTCGTATCGCTCAGATATTTGTAGGGCGGAACAACCAGGTTGGTCGGTGCAGGAACACCTTTATATACGCGGCCTGCCATGTCGAATTTCGAACCGTGGCAAGGGCAGAAGAAACCGCCTTTCCAGTCTGCCCCCAAATCCGCAGGAGCAACGTCTGGACGGTAGGTCGGCGAACAGCCCAAGTGGGTACAGATGCCGATGGCTACAAGGATGTTCGGCTTAATCGAACGGGTCTCGTTTTTACAGTTTTCGGGCTGATGATCCACATCAGAATTAGGGTCGACAACCGCACCGTTCAAACTTTTCAGGTCTTTGAGCTGCTGATCGGTACGGTTAACCACCCAAATCGGTTTACCTTGCCATTCGGCAGTCAACATTTGTCCGGATTCGATTTTGCTGACATCGATTTCGACGGGAGCACCTGCGGCCTTGGCTTTTTCCGACGGGAAAAAGCTTGCCACGAAAGGCGTAGCTACGCCCAAAGCCGCCACACCGCCCGCGCCGCACGTAGCCAGCGTCAAAAAGCGGCGGCGACCGCTATTGATTTCTTGATTATCCATTATTCAGTCGTCCTAAATTTTTGGGAATACCGAGCCATTAAACGATGTAATTCTACCTAGTTTACCGTGATACTCAAAGCATTATTTAAATTAAGGTAAATTTTCATGACGATTATCAAGGCTTAAGCGGGATTATCTTCGTCGAAATGACAGACTTCCAACTCAAAATGTTGTGCCACGGCTTCGCCCAGGGCGCGGATGCCGTAACGTTCCGTCGCATGGTGTCCCGCGCTGACAAACGCAACGCCTGTTTCATTGGCAAGGTGAAACTGCGATTCCGAGATTTCTCCTGTCAGATAAGCATCGACGCCTTCGTCTATGGTCGTCTGAAAAAATCCCTGCGCACCGCCGGTACACCATGCGATACGTTTGATTTCGCGCGACATATCGCCGACGGCTACGGGCTGCCGTCCCAACGTTGCAGCAATGTGTTGCAACCATTCAGCCAAAGTCTGCGGCGTTTTCAGACGACCTATATTCAACAGATTCTGTTCGCCGAACCGCCTTTCGACTTCCCAACCCAACTTATCGGCAAGCTGCGCGTTGTTACCCAACACAGGGTGTGCATCCAGCGGCAGGTGGTAGCCCGCCATATTGATTTGGTGTTGCAATAATGTTTCGATGCGCACTTTTTTCCAGCCCGTAATCGTTACCGGCTCGCTTTTCCAAAACATCCCGTGGTGCACCAAAAGCATATCCGCGCCCTGCTCCGCAGCGAAATCAACCGCCGCCTTGCTTGCCGTTACCGATGTCGCTATTTTGCCGACTTCCGCCCTGCCCTCGACCTGCAAACCGTTGGGCGCATAGTCTTTGAACATTCCGACCTGCAACACCTCGTCGCACCACGCCAAAATATCGTTGCGTTTCGCCATATTATTCCTTTCAACACATAGCGGATTGAATTTCACAGGACAAGACGAAACAACGCCATCTCCGTTTCAAGTCAATTCACCATATTCATACAAAATCGGACCCACATTCTAACCGCAAACCCTGACGCGTCCCAATCCCCACACCGTTCAACACGCGCCCGCATTTACACCCCAGCATGAAATATTTTAATATTGCCCGTTTCAAGAGGTCGTCTGAAAGCGTAAAAACCAATGGATTCCATCATCGAACTGCGCCATCTTAAAACCCTGCTGGCACTCGAAGAAACCGGCAGCGTATCCCTTGCCGCCAAGCGCGTCTTCCTGACTCAATCCGCCCTTTCGCACCAAATCCGCGCGCTTGAAAACTATTACGACACGCCCCTGTTCGAGCGCAAATCTACGCCCTTGCGCTTCACACCCGCCGGCGAACGCCTGTTGCGGCTCGCACGCGAACTCCTCCCGCAAGTTTCCGCTGCCGAGCGCGACCTCGCCCGCATCATCGAAGGCGAAGCAGGCGAATTGCGGCTGGCAGTCGAATGCCACACCTGTTTCGACTGGCTCATGCCCGCGATGGGCGAATTCCGCCCCATGTGGCCGCAAGTCGAATTGGACATCGTTTCCGGCTTTCAGGCAGACCCCGTCGGACTCCTGCTGCAACACCGTGCCGATCTCGCCATCGTATCCGAAGCCGAAAAGCAAAACGGCATCAGCTTCCGCCCCCTGTTTGCCTACGAAATGGTCGGCATCTGCGCCCAAGACCACCCGCTTGCCGCCAAAACCGTTTGGGAAGCAGAAGACTTCATCGGTGAAACCCTCATCACTTATCCCGTTCCCGACGAAATGCTCGACCTGCCCAAAAAAATATTGTTGCCCAAAGGCATTAACCCACCGCGCCGCCGCAGCGAACTGACCATCGCCATCATCCAGCTCGTTGCCAGCAAACGCGGTATCGCCGCCCTGCCCTACTGGACCGTGATGCCCTATCTCGAAAAAGGCTACGTCGTCCACCGCCAAATCACCGCCAACGGCCTGCAAAGCGAACTCTACGCCGCCACGCGCACCGAAGACGCAGACAAAAGCTATCTCGACAACTTCTGCCAAATCGTCCGCGAACGCAGCTTCGCCGACCTCCCCGGCTTGAGCGAACTGGAAATGCACGGACACGATTAATGTTTTCTTGAAACACGGTGTTATAGTGGATTAACTTTAAATCAGGACAAGGCGACGAAGCCGCAGACAGTAC
>CAUOMQ010000168.1:0-4973 GCA_963456805.1 uncultured Neisseria sp.
TACTGTCTGCGGCTTCGTCGCCTTGTCCTGATTTAAATTTAATCCACTATATTTGGACAAGAAAGATGGCAGCGATAAAATGGGCAAAGGGGTCGTCTGAAAGGCATTTCAGACGACCCCTCATCAGTTTTATTAGCTATTGCCGCCATCTACTTTCTTAAACGACAACCAACTGCAGACGCCGACCGATATCAGCCAAGCCGCCAGCAGCCAATACGGGTTGAGCAAATGGGCGTAGGGGTTCAAATCGGGATTCTTGATGGGTGGCAGATAAACCATAACGCCGAAGTAGGCAGACGATAGGGCAAGGCAGCTCAAAATGCCTTTTTGGTCTTTACGCAGACGCATCAGCATTGCCGTCAAACCGCTTGCCACCATGGCGGCAAAGCCAAAGAAAGTCATCGGGATAAAGTGTGCACTCCAAGCTTGTGTGTCGGGGAAGGCGGAGTCCGGCTGCATCAGGAAGGCGCAAGTCAGGAAAATCGGTGTGCCTGCCAAAGCAAAAGCAAGCGGAATCCACCAGCGGTAAGAAAAAACGCCTTTTTTTTCAGTTGCATGTTCAAAAATGACTTGCCCCGCATGAATGCCCGCCTTCACGGTTTTCACGGCAATTTCCCGCTCCCGTTTATACCCGCTTTCACTAGGTAAAAACACCAGCCCAAAGGGAATAACGGCAAACGCATTCAATAGGCTGAATATCGTTAATCCTTCGAAATAAAAATTAAACAGCATCTCTATATCTTTTGACAAAAACAGCGCAAACAATATCGTGCTTATGTAGGAACAGACAAAGCCGATGAGCATGGCGGTCAAGATATGCTTCAAGTTCCTACGCAAACGAAGCTGCGTCATCGCCATGCCGGTCAGTATGCCCCAAACCAACATATAGCCAAGCATATAGAGCAAACCGGCAATTATTGCAGCCACACTAGTCAGACTGCCGACCACCAGTCCGAAAATACCGAAATAGAGCATAGAGGCAAAAAAAGCCGCCACCCCGCCGGAAGCTACGGCAAGCTGAACGGTGAGAAACACGAGTAAAACGCCGTAACACAAGGCATAAACGGTAAAAAGCAGTATAAGGTACGGCTTGCGCGGTTTCTTGTCCTTCAGGGCGGTGTTGTCCGACATTATGCTGGTTTCCTTTGGATGATTTATCGGAATTGAAGTAGTTTCAGACGACCTTTGAGCGCGGATACATCGAGCTCAAAATTGTCGTATCGGATTACGGTTAAGCCGTTATGGAAATTTGAATGATTATAATGGAATAGTTTGTGTCGATGATAGCCGTATAACGATATTGCATTTTCGTGAAACCGATAATAAGCAACAAGATTGCCCTTACAACAAAAGGTCGTCTGAAAACTGTTTTTCAGACGACCTTTTTACCGTTTTATCACTCAAGAAAGCGATGGATTACTCCCGTACCTGCCCGTCGCCCAACACAATCCATTTCTGCGAAGTCAGACCGTGCAGGCCGACGGGGCCGCGGACGTGGATTTTGTCGGTGGAAATGCCGATTTCCGCACCGAGGCCGTACTCGAAGCCGTCGGCGAAGCGGGTGGAGGCATTGACCATGACGCTGGCGCTGTCGACCGTACGCAGGAAGGTGCGGGCATCGGTGTAGGATTCGGTTATGATGCTGTCGGTGTGGTGGCTGCCGTGGGTGTTGATGTGGGCGACGGCTTCTTCGAGGCTGTCGACGATTTTAACGGAGAGGATGGGGGCGAGGTATTCGGTGTCCCAGTCTTCTTCGGAGGCCGTCTGAATGTGGGGCAGGATGGACAGGGTACGCGGGCAGCCGCGCAGCTCGACGTCGCGGGCGGCGTATTTCTCCGCCAATACGGGCAGGATTTCGGCGGCGCGGCTTTGGTGGACGAGCAGGGTTTCCATGGTGTTGCAGGTGCCGTAGCGCGAGGTTTTGGCGTTGAAGGCGATGTTGACGGCTTTGTCGGCGTCGGCGGCGCGGTCGATATAGACGTGGCAGATGCCGTCGAGGTGTTTGATGACGGGCACGCGGGCTTCGGCGGCGATGCGGGAAACCAGCGATTTGCCGCCGCGCGGGATGACGACGTCGATAAACTCGGGACTTTGCAGCATGGCGCCGACGCTTTCGCGGTCGGTGTTTTCAATCAGGCTGACGGCTGCTGCGGACAGGCCGTTTTCAACTAACGCCTGCGTAATCAGTTTGGAAAGCGCCATATTGCTGTTGAAGGCTTCGCTGCCGCCGCGTAGGACGCAGGCGTTGCCGGATTTGAGGCAGAGGGCGGCGGCATCGACGGTTACGTTGGGGCGGGATTCGTAAATGATGCCGACAACGCCCAGCGGGACGCGCATTTTGCCGATTTGCAGGCCGTTTTCGCGGGTGCGGAATTCGTCCATTTCACCGACGGGGTCGGGCAGGGAGGCAATCTGGCGCAAACCTTCGCACATGGCATCTATGGTTTTTTCGGTCAGCCGCAGGCGGTCGAGCAGCGCGTCGTTCAAACCTTTCTGCGCGGCCTGTTCCATGTCTTGGGCGTTGGCGGCGAGGATGGCGGTTTGGTGGTGTTTGATGAGTTCGGCAGTGCGTAGGAGCGCGGCGTTTTTCTGCGCGGTTTCGGTGGCGGCAACAATATAGGAAGCCTGCTTGGCGGCGGACGCGGTGCGGCGGACGTAGTCTTGGATGTTTTGCATGGTATTTCTGCGGGAAAAGTGGGAATGGGTTGATGATAAGGTCGTCTGAACGGGAATTCAATAGGATGCAGGGAGACGGTTCAAATGATACTGGGGAAGGGGATTGAGAAAATCGCAGATAAAAAAAACCATCTATACTAAGGGGAAAAGTATAGATGGCCAAACACATTACGGGGAAAACGTCTTACTCACTTACTCACTTCTCTCGAAGCAAGTGTTACTCAGACACGCGAATTATATAATAGTTCACGAATGATGGCGTTAAGTTTGGTTAATGACATCTTAACAATCATATCATCATGTTTTTAAACAAATAAAAAAATCATAATGGTTAAAATTTTTTTGAAAAAACTTTAAAATTTTTAAACTGTGATGAATTTCCACTCCCCTGAGGCTAAATTTTCTACCGTTTGTCCGTTAAATTCGTCCCGATGGAGGTGTTCGACGCGGTTGCCGGCAGCGGCGACCATACGTTTGACTTGATGATATTTGCCTTCGGTAATGGTCATCAGCAGGGTGGTCGGATTTTCCAAAACGGCTTCGGCTGCGCGGACGGTTTCGTTGTCGTCGTGCAGCAGGACGCCGTTTTTCAGCGTTTCACACAGGCTGTCGTCGGCAGGATGCTTCAGGGTAACGCGGTAGATTTTGGGCACTTTGTGTTTCGGCGAGGTAACGCGGTGGTTGAACTGCCCGTCGTTGGTAATCAGCAAAACGCCCGTCGTATCTGCATCCAGCCTGCCGACCGCCTGCATGTCGATATTGCGCATATGGTCGGGGAAAAGGCTGAAGACGCTGGGGTATTGCTGCGGTTTGTGCGAGGTTTCGTAATCGGCGGGTTTGTTGAGCAGGATATAAAAATAAGGCATGGGGACGACGACGATGTCTTCGCCGTCTATGCGCAGCGTTTGGACTTCGGCAGGATCGATGTCGGCTTTGGTGTCGTTGCAGAGTGTATCGTTGATTTCGACACAGTCGTTTTGAATCAGCCACTGGCATTGTTTGCGGCTGCCTATGCCTTGGGATTGGAGGTATTTGATCAGTTGCATGGGAATGGCGGGAACGGGTTTCAGACGACCTAATTGTATATCAGGACTTCGCTTTCAAACGATAGAGATATGTGGTTTCTCGATTGCGGGCGAAGGCGAGCGGGTCGGATTCGTCGGCGGCTTTGTGGTGGCGCGGTTTGGTTTTCAGAATATCGACCACTTCTAAAGAGGTCGTCTGAAAGCATTGTTCCAGAAAATCACGGTCGCGTAAGTGCAGATGTTCCGCCAAGTCGGAAATGATTAACCACGCTTCGCCTTGCGGGTTTAAATGTTGCCGCACGCCGTTTAAGAAGGCGGTCAGCATGCCGTTGTCGGGGTCGTAGAGGGCGGTTTCGACGGCGGAAGTCGGTTTGGCGGGCAGCCACGGCGGGTTGCAGACGATCAGGTCGGCGCGTCCTTCGGGAAACAAATCGACGGCTTGGACGGCAACTTGTTTGTCCAGCCCCAAGCGGGCGAGGTTGGCGGTTGCGCAGGCGATGGCTTTGGGGTTGGTGTCGGTGGCGGTGATGTCGGGAATGCCGCGTTTGGCGAGGATGGCGGCGATAACGCCGGAACCTGTGCCGATGTCGAACGCCGTCTGAATATGGGGATTTAACGGCGCTTGGGCGATTAGGTCCAAATATTCGCCGCGCAGGGGCGAGAACACGCCGAAGGGAACGTGGATTTTGCCGTCAAGCTGCGGAATGTCTATGCCTTTTTTGTGCCATTCGTGTGCGCCGATAAAACCCAAAAGCTGGTTGAGCGGCAGCAAAAAAGGCGCGTCGTTCAACTCGGCGTACACATCGGCAAGGGCGGCGCGGACGTCGGGCGCGCGCGGGTTGCTTAACTGAAAACCCGCGCTGATTTCGACGGCAAGCATATTCAGCACGCGGCTTTGCTGCGCCTGTTTCATACGATGGGCGTGGAAGGCCGTCTGAATATCGGCGGGAGCGTTTTTCGTTTTTTCAGACGGCCTGCGGACGCGCTTTTTCATCGCTGCCAACACTTGTTTGGCGTTGTGGAAATCGCCCGTCCAAACGGTTGCCGTTTGGGCGTGGGCGTTTTTCAGAATATCGGCGGCATTGCTTTCATGCACATAAACCGCCTGCTTGGGCGGCTTCTGCGTGCTTTCGTTGCGCCATTCGGCAGCGGCGCGGTCGGTGGGGATAATGGGAAACATGGCGGGAAGAAGGAAGGGAAACCGGCGGCAAGTTTACTATAGTGGATTAAAATTGCAATGATACGGCGTTGCCAACGCCCTTATGTACTACC
>CAUOMQ010000169.1:0-4906 GCA_963456805.1 uncultured Neisseria sp.
CTATCTGTACTGTCTGCGGCTTCGTCGCCTTGTCCTGATTTAAATTTAATCCACGATAAAGGGCTTCAAAGTGAATGAATAATTTCCAAATACTTTTGCTTCTAGGCATCTTTATGATGCTTCTCACCATCCTTCTCTACAAAAAAGGCTGGGTAAAACCCGTCAAACCCGCCGAATCCGACAGCCGTCCTCCGATTTTCTGGATTTCGATAACGGTCGTCGTCATGCTCGGCATCATTTCTTTAATCAGGTGGATGGGATGGTAATTGGCGAGAAGGGAAAGGTCGTCTGAAACCTCGATATTCGGATTTTCAGACGACCTTTTTGTTTGGCTTATTGGTGTTCCAATATTCCCATGCATACGGACAAACAGCGTTTCCGGGAAAGCGTATGACGCTGATTCGCTTTGTTTTGCGGTAAATTCTGACGCTGCCTTTTGGCTTGTTTAAATAATGGTTTACTAATGAAATAATAAAAATTATTTGCATTTGTGCGACTCCGTTTATAAACTCTTACTTTTAAGACAGGCAGATGGCGGTACTTTGTCAGACTTGGGATAAAGAGACGGCGGAATCAGATATCCGATAGATATTTTTGGCGTATCAGACAGTATTTCAAACCCGATATTTTCAAACAAAATTTCTACTGCCCTGTCCAAACGGGGTCGTCTGAATTTTTTAGAGAGGTTTGTCATGTCCGTCATGCTGATACCGATAGCCCTTTTCTTCTCTTTCTTCTTTAGGGTGTTGGACGGTGACACAATCATTTGTTTTAGCCGTAACAAGTTTTTCAGCCGCAAGCTTTTGTATTGCGGAACCGCGGGGCGTGTTTGTTTATCGCGTTGTCCGAGGGAAAGCCTGTGGTTCGGCCATGAAGGTTTCGATAGGCTTCATGAACATTTGCTGCATGTAAATTCGAATGCGGTGAAGGCAAAATGGGCTGGTTTTGGCCCTCATATGGATATTAAGTTTTAAGGTTTGTTTTATATATGTTGATTGCTTTTTTGATTATGTTGCGCGAGGGCATCGAGGCGGCTTTAATCGTCGGTATCGTCGCCGGTTTTTTGAAACAGTCGGGACATTCGCGGCTGATGCCTAAGGTGTGGCTGGGCGTGGCTTTGGCTGCGCTGATGTGTTTGGGCATCGGATACGGCATCCATTCGGCAACGGGCGAGATTCCGCAGAAGGAGCAGGAATTTGTGGTCGGCGTTATCGGTTTGGTGGCGGTGGCGATGCTGACTTATATGATTTTATGGATGAAAAAAGCCGCCCGTTCGATGAAGCAGCAGCTTCAGGATTCGGTTCAGACAGCCTTAAACCGCGGTAACGGTCAAGGCTGGGCTTTGGTCGGTATGGCGTTTCTGGCTGTGGCGCGCGAGGGGCTGGAGAGTGTGTTTTTCCTCTTGGCGGTGTTTCAGCAGAGTCCGACTTGGTCTATGCCCGTCGGCGCGGTATTGGGGCTGCTGGCCGCAGTGGTCATCGGCGCGCTGATTTATCAGGGCGGTATGCGTCTGAATCTGGCGAAGTTTTTCCGCTGGACGGGCGCGTTTTTGATTGTGGTGGCCGCCGGCTTGGTGGCCGGTTCGCTGCGCGCGCTGCATGAGGCGGGCGTGTGGAACCACCTGCAAGAGGTGGTGTTTGATTCTTCCAAATACCTGCATGAAGACAGTCCGCTGGGCGTGCTGCTCGGCGGCTTCTTCGGCTATACCGACCACCCGACGCAGGGCGAGGTGCTGGCGTGGCTGCTGTATTTGGTTCCGGTCATGATTTGGTTTCTGCACGGCAGCAAGCCCGCCGCGGTGCAGAAGTCGTCTGAAAGCCATTAGTGGCGCTTAAAAATTCCGTATCTCATTCTTATCAACATGCCAAAGAGGTTTGAAATGAAAAAACTCAATATAACTGCTTTATCCGTGATGCTGGCTTTGGGTCTGACCGCGTGTCAGCCGCCCGAAGCGGAAAAATCCGCGCCTGCCGCGTCAGGTGCATCAAGCGCGAATGCAGACGGCACCGTCAACGTCGGCGTGAACGACACCGCCTGCGAACCGATGGAACTGACCGTACCGAGCGGACAAGTCGTGTTCAACATCAAAAACAACAGCGGCCGCAAGCTCGAATGGGAAATCCTCAAAGGCGTGATGGTGGTTGACGAACGCGAAAACATCGCCCCCGGACTTTCCGACAAAATGACCGTTACCCTGCTGCCGGGCGAATACGAAATGACTTGCGGCCTCTTGACCAACCCGCGCGGCAAATTGGTAATAACCGACAGCGGCTTTAAAGACACCGGCAACGAAGCCGATTTGGAAAAACTTGCCAAACCGCTTGCCGACTATAAAGTTTACGTCCAAGGCGAAGCCAAAGAGCTGGTTGCCAAAACCAAAGCCTTCACCGATGCCGTCAAAGCGGGCGACATCGAAAAAGCCAAATCCCAGTTTGCCGCCGCCCGCACCCACTACGAACGCATCGAGCCGATTGCCGAACTCTTCAACGAACTCGACCCCGCCATCGACGCGCGTGAAGACGACTTCAAAGACAAAACCGAAGACGCGGCCTTCACCGGCTTCCACCGCATCGAACACGCCCTTTGGGTCAAAAAAGATGTATCCGGCGTGAAAGACATTGCCGACAAACTCATGAAAGACGTTGAAGCCCTGCAAAAAGAAATCGACGCCCTCTCCTTCCCGCCGAACAAAGTCGTCGGCGGCGCGGCAGTGTTGATTGAAGAAGTTGCCGGCAGCAAAATCAGCGGCGAAGAAGACCGTTACAGCCACACCGACTTGAGCGACTTCCAAGCCAACATTGAAGGCGCGCAAAAAATCGTCGAACTCTTCCGTCCGATGATTGCCGAGAAAAACAAAGCCCTGCTCGAGAAAGTCGATGCCAACTTCAAACAAGTCACCGACATCCTCGCCAAATACAAAACCAAAGACGGCTTTGAAACCTACGACAAACTCAGCGACGAAGACCGCAAAACCCTTCAGGCACCGATTAACGCCCTTGCCGAAGACCTGAGCCAACTGCGCGGCACACTGGGTCTCAAATAAACTTGACCCGCCCGTTTCAGACGACCTTTTGAAGAAATACAAGGGGTCGTCTGAAAACTTATCGCTGATGCCCTCTCCCACGAAAGGGAAAGGCCGTAGCGTGGGCTTTGCCCGCGAAAACCCCAATACAGCCCTGTGGGTCGGATACTTGTATCCGACAAAGCTCAAACCGCGACACACCTTGCCGTCATGCCAAACGTCGGATTCAAGAATCCGACCTACATTCAGGACAAACCATGAGCCAAGACAACTCACAACCCACCCAACCGACCAAACGCACCCTGTTCAAAACCGTCCTCGCCGCAGGCGCAGCCGGCGCGGCAGGCTGGTTCGCCGGCAAACAACAAGGCGAAACCGCCGCCGAGACCCGTCTCAACGAACACTCCCCGCAAGCCTACCCCTGCTACGGCACCCACCAGGCCGGCATCACCACCCCGCATCAACTCTTCGGCATCATGTGCGCCTTCGACGTAACCGCCAAAGACCCCAAACAACTCGAAAACCTCTTCCGCACCCTCACCGCCCGCATCGAATTCCTCACCCAAGGCGGCGAATACCAAGACGGCGACGAAAAACTCCCCCCCGCAGGCAGCGGCCTGCTCGGCAAAACATTCCGCCCCGACGGCCTCACCATCACCGTCGGCGTCGGCAGCAGCCTCTTTGACGACCGCTTCGGACTCAAAGACAAAAAACCCCGCCACCTCCAAGAAATGCGCGACTTCCCCAACGATCGCCTCCAAAAATCATGGTGCGACGGCGACCTCAGCCTCCAAATCTGCGCCTTCACCCCCGAAACCTGCCAAGCCGCCCTACGCGACATCATCAAAAACACCGCCCAAACCGCCGTCATCCGCTGGAGCATAGACGGCTGGCTGCCCAAAGCCGAACCCGGCGCCATCGCCGCCCGCAACCTCTTAGGCTTCCGCGACGGCTCCGGCAATCCCGACGTATCCGATCCCAAAATTGCCGACCAAGTCCTCTGGACAGGCATCGCCGCCAACAGCCAAGACGAACCCGCCTGGACGAAAAACGGCAGCTACCAAGCCGTCCGCCTCATCCGCCACTTCGTCGAATTCTGGGACAGAACCCCCTTGCAGGAACAAACCGAAATCTTCGGCCGCCGCAAATACAGCGGCGCCCCCATGGACGGCAAAAAAGAGAGCGACACCGCCGACTTCGCCAAAGACCCCGACGGCAAAACCACCCCCAAAGACAGTCACATGAGGCTCGCCAACCCGCGCGACCCCGAGTTCATGAAAAAACACCTGCTCTACCGCCGCGCCTTCAACTACTCCCGCGGCCTCGCCGCCAACGGCCAGCTCGACGTCGGCTTGGTGTTCATTTGCTACCAAGCCAACCTCGCCGACGGCTTCATCTTCGTCCAAAACCTGCTCAACGGCGAACCGCTGGAAGAATACATCAGCCCCTTCGGCGGCGGCTATTTCTTCATCCTCCCCGGCGTCGAAAAAGGCGGCTTCCTCGCCCAAAGCCTGCTCAGCGCGTGAACACAGATTTAGGATAAACCAACCCGTAGCGTGGACTTTGCCCACGACCATCTACAGCGCACTTAAGGCCGAAAGGGGTAAGTAACAATATTGTAGGAATCGCCGAAACGTTACATTTTCTTTCCCCGCCCTTTGCCACGGTAACAAGATCGGTTCAACAAACAAAAACGCCCACTCCCTTCCGGGATTGGACGTTTTTTAGTTTGGCCATCGTATTCACCTTCAATTCCATGAATACGCAAATAAGGCTATTTTTTAGGTGATGGGACGGCGTTTTTAGCTTTTGGGTTGGCAGGTGCGGGAGCGACGGTTGCCTCCGCCTTCAGTTTGGAGAAGATACCCTCACCGATACCTTTGA
>CAUOMQ010000170.1:0-4868 GCA_963456805.1 uncultured Neisseria sp.
TGTACTGTCTGCGGCTTCGTCGCCTTGTCCTGATTTAAATTTAATCCACTATAAGCGGCATAAAATGCGTCAGCGGTTTTTGTGACCAAAAGGTTTACCGAATGGCGCGGACGGCTTGGATGAAGGCAGCCATTTTGGCTTCGTCTTTGATGCCGCCGGCACTTTCCACGCCGCCTGAAACATCGACTGCCGCGGCATTGCTGGTTTGGATGGCTGCCGCGATATTTTGCGGGGTCAAGCCGCCTGCCAGAATCCAAGGTTTGGTCAGATTGTCCGGCAGCAGCGCCCAGTCGAAGCTCAGACCTGTGCCGCCGTATTCGTTGGGATGGTAGGCATCAAACAGCAGGGCGCGGGCGTTGGGGAATCGGGTTTGTGCGGTTTCAATGTCTGAAGCGGATTGGACGCGTATGGCTTTGAGATAGGGGCGGTCAAACTGACGGCAAAATTCATCGTCTTCGTCGCCGTGAAATTGGATGATGTCGATGGGCACTTGCCGGAGGGTTTCGCGGATGGTTTCTGCTGTTTCATTGACGAATAAGGCAACGACGGAGACGAAAGGGGGAAGGGCTGCCACGATTTTTTTTGCCTGTTCGGGCGTGACGGCGCGTTTGCTGGCGGCGTAAAAAACCAAACCGATGGCATCGACGCCCAGCTCGGCGGCTTTTCGGGCGTCTTCGGGGCGGGTGATGCCGCAGATTTTGATGCGGATGGTTTTCATCTGTTTTCCTTTTTTGGGTCGGTCTGTTCGGTTGGTTGCAAAAGATGTGCCGCCGTTGAAATGGGGCATGGGCGTATTTTTGTTGATATCGTTCTTTATGGTCAAGGTCGTCTGAATATTTTCAGACGACCTTTTTGTCTGTCTTCTTCAACGTCTAACTTGAACAACTGACGCAAACCGGAATGCTGCCTTCGGGCGGCGGTTCGGCAAGGTCGGCGAACTCTGCCTGTTCGTCAAAGGGACGGGCGAGGCAGCGGCGCAGGCGTTCAATTTCGCGGTAGTCGCCGTTTCGGGCTTGGGCGATGGCTTGTTCGGCAAGGTAGTTGCGCAGGATGTAGAGCGGGTTGGTCAGGTTCATGCGTATTGCGCGTTCGGCGGGAACGCTGCTTTCGGCGCGCAGGCGTTGGCGGTAGCGTCCGAGCCAGCGGATGAAGGCGGGCGGAACGCCGTTTTTGAAGGTTTGTTCGAGTTTGGGCGGGAGGGGTTCGCCGTGCGTATTGCTGACTTCGGACAGGTTTCTGAAAAACAGGGTAAAGTCGGTTTTTTGGTCTTGCAGGGCGGCGAAGAGGTCGGCGATAAGGCTTTCGTCGTCTCTTTTGTCTGCTTGCTGCAAACCGAGTTTGCGGCGCATTTTCTCTAAATAGGTCGTCTGAAAAACTTCTGTCCAGCCGTCGATGAGTTGCTCGAGGGTGTCGTGTGGGACGAGGGTGTCGAAGCAGGAGGCGAGGGCGGAGAAATTCCAATGGGCGACGAAGGGCTGGGCATTGTAGGCGTAGCGGCCTTGGGTGTCGGAGTGGTTGCAGACGTGGCGGCGGTCGTAATCGTCGAGGAAACCGAAAGGGCCGTAGTCTATGGTCAGCCCCAGTGCAGACATGTTGTCGGTATTCATCACGCCGTGGCAGAAGCCGACGCTTTGCCATGCGGCGACGGTATCGGCGGTGCGGTTGCGGATTTGTTCCAACAGGGCGGCATAGGGATTGTCGGCATCTCGGCAGTCGGGGTAGTAATGCCGGATGAGGTAGTCGGCAAGTTGTTGGATTTCGGCTTCGCGGCCGGTGTAATAGAAGTATTCGAAATGGCCGAAGCGCAGAAAGCTCGGGGCGATGCGGGTCAGGACGGCGGCAGTTTCGACGGTTTCCCGATAAACGGGGTCGTCGCTGCCGCACAGGGCGAGGGCGCGGGTCGTGGGGATGCCGAGACCGTGCATGGCTTCGGAACAGAGATATTCGCGGATGGAGGAGCGCAAGATGGCGCGCCCGTCGGCAAAGCGGGAGTAGGGCGTTTTACCTGCGCCTTTGAGCTGCCACTCTTGGCGCTGTCCTGCGGCATCGACGGAATCGCCAATCAGGAGCGCGCGCCCGTCGCCAAGACGCGGGGTATAGACGCCGAACTGATGGCCGCTGTAAACACCGGCAATGGGTGCAGGCGCGTATTGCGGCGCGTTGCCGCTGAGGTAGGCAAGGTTGGCGGTCGTCTGAAAATCTGTATCCAAATTCAACTCTGCCGCCAAATCGGTGTTGAAGGCGACCCAGTAGGGTGCGGTCAGCGGCTCAGGGGAAACGCGGGAATAGAAAAACGGCGAGAGTTCGGCGAATTGTTGGGTAAGCAGGGGGAGTGTGTGCATGGGATTCCTGACAGGGGCGGATAACGCGCGGGTATGTTTATTGTGTTTTAGAGTTGGATGCTGCCTGTTTGGTTTTCAAGCATTTTTAAAACAATGCCTGCTGCCATTGTTTCAAATAATCTGCCAGCGGTTTGGGCAAACCGTAATCCGCCAGATTTTCGGGTTTCACCCAGAAGCGGTTATCTTTTGATGCGTTTTCAGAACGGGGCAGCGTGTCTGGCGAACTGATTTGCGCTTCAAACGGCGTAATCATCAATAAACGATGCGTCAGGCGGTGGGTAAGGGCGGGTTGCTCGGAAAGGTCGTCTGAAAAAATGCCGAGCTTCTCGGCGCAATCGTATGTTTCGTCTAATTTTTCAAAACACGGCACGCAATACAGCCCGCCCCAAATGCCTTTGGCAGGACGTTTTTCCAGCAAGATTGCGCCGTCTGGGTTGCGGACAATCAGCCAGTAAAGCGGCAGGGTTTGTACTTCGGAGGCGGTTTTTTTGCGCGGCAGCTCGGCGATGCGGTTTTGCTTTTTCGCTTCGCAGATGTCCGCCATCGGGCATTGACGGCACAAGGGTTTTGTCCGTTTGCACACGGTTGCGCCCAAGTCCATCAAGCCTTGCGTATAGGCAGGCATATCGGCGTTTTCAGACGGCAGCAGGCTTTCGGCAAGCGTCCAAAGCGAGTTTTCAAATTTTTTGTCCTGCGGATTGCCGTCGCGGGCGAATACGCGGCAGAGCACGCGTTTGACGTTGCCGTCCAAAATGGTTTCGCGGCGGTTGAAGGCAAAGGCGCAAATGGCGGCGGCGGTGCTTCTGCCTACGCCGCAGAGGGTTTCCAAGTCTTTACGCTCCGACGGAAACGTGCCGCCGAATTGTTCAACGACTTGTTGCGCGGCTTTGTGCAGATTGCGCGCGCGGCTGTAATAGCCCAAGCCCGCCCACAACGACAACACTTCGTCTTGCGAGGCGGCAGCAAGCGTTTGTACGGTCGGAAATTTTTCCAAGAAACGCGGATAGTAGTCCAACACGGTGGCAACCTGCGTCTGCTGGAGCATGATTTCGGAAAGCCAGACACAATAAGAGTTTTTGACCTGCCAAGGGAGGTGGTGCCTGCCGTATTGTTTTTGCCAGCGGATGAGCCGTTCGGAGAAGGAGGTGGGTGTGTTCATTAATATCAATCAGTGGTTTTATTTATATTGAAAACAAAATGTTATGGTATAACATCGTGAAAATAATTCTTATTGACTTACGTTTTATAGGGGTATATAACTCATATAAAGAGACTTTATTGCAGTATTGAAATTATTTATCAACAAGCAAGGAGTATCAGCATGAAAGCAATGGTTTATCACGGCGCAAACGACATCCGTTTTGAAGAAAAACCCCGTCCGCAGATTATCGATCCGACCGACGCGGTGGTGAAAATCGTCAAAACCACGATTTGCGGTACTGACTTGGGTATTTGGAAAGGCAAAAACCCCGAAGTCGCCGACGGTCGTATTCTCGGCCATGAAGGCATCGGTATTGTAGAAGAAGTCGGCGAGGCTGTAAAAAACATCAAAGTCGGTGATAAAGTCATTATTTCATGCGTCAGCAAATGCTGTACTTGCGACAACTGTAAAATCCAACTCTATTCACACTGCCGCAACGGCGGCTGGATTCTGGGCTACATGATAGACGGCACGCAAGCCGAATATGTCCGCACGCCTTATGCCGACAACAGTCTTGTTCCGCTGCCTGACAATGTCAATGAAGAAGTTGCGCTGCTGTTGAGCGACGCCTTGCCGACCGCCCACGAAATCGGCGTGCAATACGGCGATGTCAAACCCGGCGACACCGTATTCATCGCAGGCGCAGGTCCTGTCGGCATGTCCGCCTTGCTGACCGCCCAACTATACAGTCCCGCTGCCATCATCGTCTGCGATATGGACGAAAACCGTTTGAAACTGGCGAAAGAACTGGGCGCGACCCATACCATCAGCCCAGCTTCCGGTGACGTATCCAAACAAGTCTTCGCCATCGTCGGCGAAGACGGCGTAGACTGCGCCATTGAAGCCGTCGGCATCCCCGCCACATGGAATATGTGTCAAGACATCGTCAAACCGGGCGGTCATATCGCCGTTGTCGGCGTGCACGGTCAATCCGTTGATTTCAAACTGGAGAAACTCTGGATTAAAAACCTCGCCATTACAACCGGTTTGGTAAACGCCAATACCACCGAAATGCTGATGAAGGCAATTTCCAGCAGCTCCGTCGATTACACCAAAATGCTGACCCACCGTTTCAAATTCAGCGAATTGGAAAAAGCCTACGACGTGTTCAAACACGCCGCCGAAAACCAAGCCATGAAAGTGGTTTTGGAAGCGGATTGATTTGAAACAGATTATTGAGTTTTAAAAAGATAGAGGTCGTCTGAAAACAGGTTTTCAGACGACCTGACCTTTTTGTTTATGGGGCTGATGTTTGGTTCACATGGAGCGATTTTTATAGTGGATTAAAATAAAAATGAGACAAGGCGGCAACGCCCGCCGTGTAC
>CAUOMQ010000171.1:0-4820 GCA_963456805.1 uncultured Neisseria sp.
AGTACATAAGGGCGTTGGCAACGCCGTATCATTGCAATTTTAATCCACTATAAATCAGGACAAGGCGATGAAACCGCAGACAGTACAGATAGTACGGAACCGATTCACTTGGTGCTTCAGCACCTTAGAGAATCGTTCTCTTTGAGCTAAGGCGAGGCAACGCCGTACTGGTTTAAAGTTAATCCACTATAATCCGCCATGGATTTTCCGTTACAATAAAAGCTGATTTTGTTCACAGGAACCCATCATGCAGATTCAACCCTACCAAGCCGACATTGCCGAAAGAATGCTGGTCGGAACGACCGGAGAAACCATTCATCCCAATGCCCAATTCGTCCACACCGAAAACGGCTATTGGATTGCGTGGCATGATCAAACCGCCGCCCTGCTCGCTCCCGATACGCCGCCCGATATCCCCTGCTTTTGGGTCGAAGGCGCGCAAAGCCTCGAAGAACTTGTCGCTCTGGTTGAAAACGGCGAATTTGACGAAATGGAAGAATTCGACGGCGACGACGAAAGCTGGCACGAAGCGGCTTCTGGATGCAGCGGCGGACACCACGACCATCAATGCGGATGCGAACATTGATGAACATAAAATCCCTTCTTCTTCCCGTGTTCCTCAGCTTGGCACTCAGCGGCTGTATCGTCACCAGCGCCGTCAATCTGGCCGCCACCACCGTCATGACCGCAGGTAAAATCGCTGTCAAAGGCACAGGCGCGTTAATCAATGCCGCGATTCCCGACAAGGACAAAAAGAAGGACAAAGAAAAGAAATCCCGCGAACAACAGGCGGAGTATTACTTAGAAGAACCGCGTGAAGAATAAGCAGCCGCGCCCCATACCGACGGCTGCAAAACCATTCATTCAAACAAAAGGTCGTCTGAAACGGCAAACCGTTTTTCAGACGACCTCTTTTGCTTCTATAGGGGATTAAATTTAAATCAGGACAAGGTGACGAAGCCGCAGACAGTACAGATAAGTACGACAAGGCGAGGCAACGCCGTACTGGTTTAAAGTTAATCCACTATATTAAGACCTTACCGGATCATCAGGCTCAAAACCCGTTTTCCATCATGATTTCGCCCGGGATGCGGTTGCGGTGCATGGTGAAGCCCAAGTCCATCAGGGTTTGGAACGTGTCTTTGACCATGGCGGGATTGCCGCAGACCATAAAGCGCGTGTCGGCTTTGGTAAACTTGAATCCCGCGTATGCTTCGAGACTGCCGTCTTTCAGCAGTTCGGGAATGCGTTTACCGCTCAACGCGCCTTCGGTTTCCTCGCGCGTGGTAATGGGGATGAAGCGGAATTTGTGGAAATATTCGCCAATCAGCGGATGGTCTTTCAACGCTTCGACACGTCGTCTGAAAATCAGTTCATCGGCGAAAGAAACCGAGTGCGCCAAAATCAAGCGGTCGAAACGCTGCCAGATTTCGGGTTGCTCGATGATGGAGAGGAAAGGTGCGATGCCCGAACCGGTGCAGAGCATGACTAAGTCCTTACCGTCGGGAAAGCGTTCGGGCAGGAGGAAGCCCGTAGCGGTTTTGTCGAGCAGTATGGTGTCGCCCTCTTTCATGGCGGCAAACCGCGCGGACATGGGACCGCCTTCGATCAAAACGGCAAAATATTCAAGCGTATCGGCGTATTCGGCGGACACGACGGAATACGCGCGCCAGATAAAGCCTTCGCCGTCGCGAAACCCGAGCCGCGAAAACTGCCCCGCCGAGAAGCGGTAGGATTCGGGGCGGCTGATGGCAAAAGTCATCAGTTTGGGCGTATGGTGTTTAATCCACAAGACTTTTTCTTCGGTAAACTTGGCTTCGGGCGAGGCTGCCATAATGGGATTCCTTGTGTGTGCGGGATGGGAAACGGAAGCTATTATACCCGTTCGCTTGACGAAAGGTCGTCTGAAAACCTGATTGTCCGGTTTTCAGACGACCTTGAAGCGGAACTGAAACTCAAAATTTACGGCTGACGGCGCAGGCGCATGGTTTTGCCGTTTTGCTCCAAAATCAAATCATTGCCGTCGAAACGATAGTTCCACACGCTTTTCATGTTCAAGAAAGCCTCTTCCAGCTTCATGTCTTCACACAGCATCATCGTCGTGGCAATCGGACCAAAATCAATTTTGCCCGCTCCGGCTTCCTGCGCTTGAAGCGTCAAATGATTGCAACCCATCTTGCCATGAGCCTTGGGCATTTTGCTCAAATCCAAAAAAGCCGTTCTGCCCGCCAAATCTTTTTCGGTGAATTTGTCGAAAGAAACCACAAACCATTTCGCTGCCAAAGCCGGCGTTGACGCTTGACGCGGTTCGGATGGTTTTTCAGACGACGTGACAGGTTGGGACGGCTGCGTTTTTTCAGCAGGCGAAGTACAGGCGGTCAGAATGATTGTGGTCATAAGGGTGGGGATCAGGATTTTCATGATTTTGCCTTTCTAACGTGAGGTCAGCTAAAAGGTCGTCTGAAACCGCTTCAGCGAAACCCGCTACGCACTTTTCAGACGACCTCTTTATCTTTACAGCGTCGAATCCAAAGCTTTGGAAATGTCGTTCCAAATATCGTCCGCGTCTTCAATGCCGATGGAGAAGCGCAACAGGCCGACTTTGATGCCCATCTCCATTTTCACATCATGCGGCACACCACTGTGGGACTGGGAATAGCAATGGTTGACCAAACTTTCGACGCCGCCTAGGCTGGACGCCATTTTGACCAGTTTCATGTTTTTAATCACGCTGTTTGCCGCTTCGCGCGTGTCGTTTTTCAAATAAACCGTTACCACGCCGCCTATGCCTTTGGGCATTTGGGTTTTCGCCAGTTCGTAATGTTCGTGCGACGGCAGGCCGGGGTAGAACACTTTTTCCACGGCAGGATGGGCTTCGAGGCGGCAGGCGATGTCGAGCGCGTTTTTGCAGTGCGCCTCCATGCGCAAGGCGAGCGTTTTGATGCCGCGCAACACCAGCCAGCAATCCATCGGGCCGGCAATCGCGCCGGTATGCACCATCATGTCGTGCAACGGTTTTGCCAGTTCTTTGGTTTTGACAGCAACGATGCCCATCAATACGTCGGAGTGTCCGCAAAGGTATTTGGTGGCGGAGTGGAACACGATGTCGCAGCCCATTTCCAGCGGCTGTTGCAGATACGGCGTGGCGAAGGTGTTGTCGATGCCGACCAACGCGCCGGCTGCGTGGGCTTTGGCGGCAAGCGCTTTGATGTCCACTAGCCGCAAAAGCGGATTGGACGGGGTTTCCAGCCAAACCAGTTTCACCTTGTGCGCGGCAAGCAGTTCGTCCAAGCGGTTGGGGTTGCCCAAATCGGCAAAGACAACGTTCACGCCCCACTCTTTATAGACGTCAACCAACAAGTCATACGCGCCGCCGTAAATATCGGCGACGGCGACAATGGTATCGCCCGGACGCAGGAAGGTACGCCACACGGCATCAATGCCCGCCATACCGCTGGAAAAGGCAAAACCCGCCGCCCCGTGTTCCAAATCGGCAACCGTGTCTTCCAAAACCTGACGGGTCGGATTGCTCAGGCGCGAATAGCGGTAGGGAACCTGCTCGCCGATTTCGTGCAGCGCGAACATACTGTTCTGATAAATCGGCGGCATCAGCGCGCGGTTGTGTTCGTCGCAATCGTAGCTGGAATGGATGGCTTTGGTGGCGAATTTCATCTCGGTTCAACCTTATAAAGATATGAATAATTCAGGATTTTATCACTATCCAAAAAATAGAAACAATCAATGCGGACACGGTTTGCAAGTGATATAATCTCGCATTTGCAAAACGGACGGCATGAATCCGTTTCCAAACGACACACACCCCAGCAATCCGACAATTAAGGACAAACAACGCATGAACGCCATTGCAGACGTGCAATCCAGCCGAGATTTACGCAATCTGCCGATTAACCAGGTCGGTATCAAAGACCTGCGCTTTCCGATTACTTTGAATACCGCCGAAGGCAGCCAATCCACCGTCGCCCGCCTGACCATGACGGTTTTCCTACCCGCCGACCAAAAAGGCACGCATATGTCGCGCTTCGTGGCGTTGATGGAGCAGCAAACCGAGGCTTTGGATTTCGATAGGCTGCACAAACTGACTGCCGAAATGGTTGCCCTTTTAAACTCTCATTCCGGCAAAATCAGCGTTTCCTTCCCCTTCTTCCGCAAAAAATCCGCCCCTGTTTCCGGCATCCAATCCCTGCTCGACTACGACGTTACCCTGACGGGCGAAATCAAAAACGGCGCATACAGCCACAATTTGAAAGTCATGGTACCCGTGACCTCTTTGTGTCCATGTTCCAAAGAAATTTCCCAATACGGCGCGCACAACCAACGCTCGCACGTTACCGTCAGCCTGACCGCCAACGCCGAAGTCGGTATCGAGGAAATCATTGACTGCGTGGAAGCGCAGGCAAGCTGTCAGCTTTACGGCCTGCTCAAACGCCCCGACGAAAAATACGTTACCGAAAAAGCCTATGAAAACCCGAAATTCGTGGAAGACATGGTGCGCGACGTAGCAACCGCGCTGATTGCCGACGGACGCATCGAAAGCTTCATCGTCGAAAGCGAAAACTTCGAATCGATACACAACCACTCGGCTTACGCCTATATTGCTTATCCTTAAACAAGCAAAAAATCGAAAAGGTCGTCTGAAAACCGGAAAATCAGTTTTCAGACGACCTTTCCCGTTCCAATCGACTATGAAAAAGAGACAATCCGACGGGCATCATCTATCAAGCAGTCCGATAATCCCCCCTCGCAACGATATAGTGGATTAACTTTAAATCAGGACAAGGCGACGAAGCCGCAGACAGTAC
>CAUOMQ010000172.1:0-4785 GCA_963456805.1 uncultured Neisseria sp.
AGGTCGAATTATGCAGTTTGATTTATATCGATAAAGTCCCCTTCAAAAGGGAGGCTTGAAAAAATAAAGTGGCGCTATAGGGGAGGTTGCTAAATAATAATATGATTATAAAGTAAAAAATATAAAAAATCGATAAAACCGCTAGATGGAGTGAAATGTAATTCCGCTTGGCTAGGCTTGTCTTATATGTTAAATTTAGAAAAATTTAAACCTAGCCCTTATTGCGTTTGTTCAAAACGCATACGGCAAAGTGAGATAAAAAATTTTTATTCCCATAATTCATGGAGACTCTCATGGACACACAAACTTATAACTACAAAGTGGTGCGCCAGTTCGCCATCATGACCGTAGTTTGGGGTATTGTGGGCATGTTGGTCGGTGTCATCGTTGCCGCCCAATTGTTTGCCCCGTCCCTTGATTTATCAGATGTCGGCCCTTGGTTCCACTTCGGCCGCCTGCGTCCGTTGCACACCAATGCGGTGATTTTTGCGTTCGGCGGTTGCGGTCTGATGGGTACATCATACTACGTTGTTCAACGTACCTGTAATGCACGCCTGTTCGGCGGTTGGCTGCCGGCATTTACCTTCTGGGGCTGGCAGGCAGTTATCGTTGCGGCAATCGTCAGCCTGCCTTTGGGTTATACCCAAGCTAAAGAGTATGCTGAATTGGAATGGCCTATCGACATCCTGATCGCTTTGGTTTGGATTGCTTACGCCATCGTATTCTTCGGTACGATTGCCAAACGTAAAATCAAACATATCTACGTTGCCAACTGGTTCTACGGCGGTTTCATTTTGGCCGTCGCTCTGTTGCACATCGTCAATAACCTGAGCATTCCTGCGGGCTTCATGAAATCCTATCCGGTTTATGCGGGCGCAATCGATGCTATGGTTCAATGGTGGTATGGCCACAATGCCGTAGGTTTCTTCCTGACCGCAGGCTTCTTGGGCATGATGTACTACTTCGTGCCGAAACAGGCAGGTCGTCCGGTTTACTCTTACCGCCTGTCCGTCGTCCACTTCTGGGCTTTGATTTTTACTTACATGTGGGCAGGTTCCCACCACTTGCACTATACCGCGCTGCCTGACTGGACTCAGTCCTTGGGTATGGTGTTGTCCCTGATTCTGTTCGCACCTTCTTGGGGTGGTATGATTAACGGTATCATGACCTTGTCCGGCGCATGGGACAAACTGCGTACCGACCCTATCTTGAAATTCTTGATCGTCTCCCTCTCCTTCTACGGTATGTCCACCTTCGAAGGTCCGATGATGTCCATCAAATCCGTCAACGCTTTGAGCCACTACACCGACTGGACCGTTGCACACGTTCATGCCGGCGCATTGGGCTGGGTGGGCTTCGTGACCATTGGTTCCGTGTACTACATGATTCCCCGCCTGTTCGGTAAAAATGAAATGTACAGCACCAAATTGGTGGAAGCACACTTCTGGATTGCGACCATCGGCGTGGTTCTGTATATCGCCTCCATGTGGATTGCAGGGGTATTGCAAGGTCTGATGTGGGGTTCTCTGAATGCGGACGGTACTTTGACCTACTCGTTTGTAGAGTCAGTTAAACGCACCATGCCTTTCTACATGATTCGTTTCACCGGCGGCCTGCTGTACCTGAGCGGTATGTGTATCATGGCATACAACGTTTACCGTACGGCCATCAGTGGCAAAGCGGTTGATGCCGAGATTCCCGCGGTGTCTCAAACCCAGCACCACTAAAAACATAAGAAAAGGCTACCAAAATGAAATTACAACAATTAGCTGAAGAAAAAGTCGGCGTCCTGATTGTATTTACCCTGCTTGTAGTCAGCGTAGGCCTGTTGATTGAAGCCGTGCCGCTGTTCTTTACTAAAGCTGTCACTAAGCCTATAGAAGGTGTGAAACCTTATAATGCTTTGCAAGTGGCTGGTCGCGACATCTATATCCGTGAGGGTTGTTACAACTGTCACTCTCAAATGATCCGTCCGTTCCGTGCGGAAACCGAACGTTACGGCCACTACTCCGTTGCCGGCGAGTCTGTTTATGACCATCCGTTCCAATGGGGTTCCAAACGTACCGGTCCGGACTTGGCACGTGTCGGCGGCCGCTATTCCGACGAATGGCACCGCATCCACCTGCTGAATCCGCGCGACGTTGTGCCGGAGTCCAATATGCCCGCTTTCCCATGGCTTGCCCGCAACAAAGTCGATGCCGAAGCAACCGTGGCGCATATGAAAGCCCTGCGTAAAGTCGGTACGCCTTACAGCGACGAAGAGATTGCCAAAGCGCCTGAAGTCTTGGAAAACAAATCGGAGCTGGATGCGGTGATTGCATACCTGCAAGGCTTAGGCTTGGCATTGAAAAACGTAAGGTAACATCATGGACGTAAACTGGGCCCGCTCGCTCTTTACTGTTTGGGTTTTTATCAGCTTTATCTTAGTGCTTTATATCGTTTTCAACCGACGCAATAAAAAGAACTACGATGATGCCGCCAACAGTATTTTCGAAAATGATGAGGATAAAGAGTCGTCTGAAAAAGACGGGCGATAACAGTTTAGTCCGTGATCACGGAGCAAAATAATGAACACAGCACCCCAATTTACCAGTAATTTCTGGAATATATACATTGCAGTCATCGTCGTGCTCAGCTTTATCGGCTTGGCATGGCTGCTGCTTTCCCAAAACGTTGTGAAGCGTCCTAAAAAGGGCGAAGAAGTCAAAACGACAGGCCATCAATGGGACGGTATCGAAGAATACAACAACCCGTTGCCACGCTGGTGGTTTTGGCTGTATGTCTTTGTCTGGCTGTTCGGTATCGGTTATCTGGTCATGTACCCGGGTTTGGGCGATTATGAAGGCCAGTGGAAATGGAGCAGCCATGGACAATATGATCAAGAAATGGCTAAAGCAGATCAGAAGTACGGCAAAGTTTATGCCAAGTTTGCCAATATGCCGATTGAGCAAGTGGCAAAAAATCCTGAAGCACGCGCCATCGGTCAAAACCTCTTCAATACCTACTGTATCCAATGTCACGGTTCTGATGCCAAAGGTTCCAAAGGCTTCCCGAATTTGACCGACAACGATTGGTTGTGGGGCGGCGAACCTGAGAAAATCCACGAGACCATTGAAAAAGGCCGTACGGCGACGATGGCGGCATGGGGTCCTGCATTGGGTGAAGAGCGGGTAAAAGATGTGGCAAACTATGTCATGTCCTTATCCAAATCCAAAGACCAATACGATGAAGAACGTGCCGCACGCGGTAAAGTATTGTTCAGCGGTCCACCGGCAAACTGCTTTACCTGTCACGGCGACAAAGGTCAAGGTATCCAAGGACTGGGTCCGAACCTGACCGATAACGTATGGTTGTGGGGCGGTACTCAAAAATCGATTATCGAAACCATCACTAACGGCCGACACAGTCAAATGCCGGCTTGGGGTCGTTTCTTGGATAAAGACAAACTCCACATCATGACTGCGTATGTATGGGGTCTGTCCAATAAAGACGGCAAAGCGCCTGTGAAAAAAACCGAACCTGCTCCCGCACCGGCACCTGCTTCTGCTGCCGCATCATCCGCTGACGCTTCATCTGCGTCCGCACCTGCACAAGCTGAAAAAGCAGCTTCAGCAGCTGATGCAAAAGCGACTGCTCCTGCCGAAGCCAAGCCGGCAGAAAAAGCAGATGCTTCTTCTGCTAAAGTGGACGGTAAAGCCGTTTTTGAAGCTAACTGTAAAATGTGTCACGGTGGTACCATCCCCGGTGCTCCAGGCATAGGTAAGAAAGACGAGTGGGCTCCGCGTATCAAACAAGGTAAAGATACCCTGCACAAACACGCGCTCGAAGGCTTTAACTCCATGCCTGCCAAAGGCGGTAACACAAGCCTGAGTGATGACGAAGTCAAAGCAGCGGTTGACTATATGGCCAACCAATCCGGCGCTAAATTCTAAACCATAGAAATTAAAACGCACCTTTTCATAAGGTGCGTTTTTTTATGGGGTCGTCTGAAGTTGCTTTTGAAGTTGCTTTCAGACGACCTGAAGTTCATCCCGCACTTTCATTAGTGCGAAACCAAGTAGGTTCAAACCCCGCCATTGCAATGGATTTTGGGCGCGTGGATCATCTTGGGCAAGTCCGATTCCCCAGATTGCGTCAACTGGGCTGGCTTCTACTAAGATACGGTTGCCGGTGCCAAGCAAAAAGCGTTTCAAATCGGGGTGTTGGATGAATTTGGCACGGTTGCCTTCGCAAACGATATCGAAGCGGCAGGCATTCCAAATATCGTTTTTAAAACCGATGACTTGTCTCCCCAAGTCCTTGGCTTGTTTGGGGTGGGCGGAAGCGATGATTTGGCGGCGGATATCGTCTGCGCCGAACAGCCTCGCCTTTTCTGCCATCATATAGTGTTCGGCAGTCGCATAGCGGATGCCGTCGATTTCAAAGGGCGCAGGATGCCATTGGCTGAAGACGGCTTTATCTATCTCATTTTCATGTTTTGGCGTGTGTCCCCAGAAGTATAGATATTTCAATTTTTCTTTGCGTTGGTAGGCGGTCTTCAGGTCGGCAAGAGTATAGGGGGCAGTCATGGTGTTTCTTTCTTATTGTGCATTAAATTCAAACAGATAGGGCGTTACCGGATTTAAGATTTATGATGCGCAGAGGTGTGGCAGATTGACTGTGAATCAGGGCAAGACGAAACCTCAGACGGGATGAATGGGAAATACCGTGCTGATCTGTAGTTAATCCACTATATAGTCAATTAAAAATAAAATAGTACAATACTCAACTTTGAAGGTTTAACCA
>CAUOMQ010000173.1:0-4733 GCA_963456805.1 uncultured Neisseria sp.
TGTCTGCGGCTTCGTCGCCTTGTCCTGATTTAAATTTAATCCACTATAGAATGTTGTGTCTTTGCCTACAAAATCTTGCCATAAATTTAAAATTTCACGCGCTGGCGAAAAACGGTATGTTTAGGATTATTAAGTTCTGTAACGCGCCCCGTTCTGAAATGAAGACAACAGGTTGCAAGACTTCAATCTTAACCATTCCAATGGTCTTAAAATTTCTGCCAAACACATGATTTTCACGCTTCTTAACAGACGTTTTCTTGATAAGGTCGTCTGAAAATTGCCCGACACCTTGATAAGCTTTACAATGCAAGTAATTAAAATACATCCCGCCTTATCTTCCCTTTCATGAGTTCCGTACCCTTCATCGAAATGAAAGACGTTGCCTTTGCGTATGGCGACCGTCCGATTCTGAACAATATCAATTTCAGCATTCCCCAAGGAAACTTCGCCGCCGTGATGGGCGGTTCGGGCAGCGGCAAAACCACGCTGATGCGGCTGATTACGGGTCAGATTCATCCGCAGTCGGGTAAGGTTTTGATTGAAGGACGTGATTTGGCGGGTTTTTCGGCTGATGAATTGTACGAACACCGCCGCCGCATGGGCGTGTTGTTCCAGCATGGCGCGCTGTTTACCGATTTGTCAGTATTCGACAATATCGCTTTTCCGATGCGAGAACTGACGCGCCTGCCGGAAGCGGTTATCCGCGATTTGGTTTTGTTGAAATTGAACGCGGTCGGTCTGCGCGGCGTGGAAAACCTGATGCCGTCTGAGCTGTCCGGCGGGATGTCGCGCCGCGTCGCGCTTGCCCGCACGATTGCGCTCGACCCTGAAATCATGTTGTACGACGAGCCGTTTACCGGCCTCGACCCGATTTCCTTGGGCGTGATTGCCCACTTGATCAGCCGCGTCAATAAGGCTTTGCGTTCGACCAGTATTATGGTAACGCACGACATTGAAAAATCTTTGGAAATCGTCGATCAGGTGATTTTCTTGGCGCACGGCGAAATTATGTTCTCCGGCTCGCCGCAGGAAATGCGCGAACTGGATTCGCCTTGGGTGCGCCAGTTTGTCGGCGGCTTGGCAGACGGCCCCGTCGCATACCGCTATCCCGCGCAAACGTCTTTGCAGCAAGATTTGCTTGGGTAGTTTTCAGACGACCTCGGTTTGCAGACGTCGTCTGAAACGTTTGAACCGTTGCTGCCTGAAGCCGAAATCATTTTTCAGACGACCCATCATCATCCTACAAGGTCGTCTGAAACCCGTTAATCCGTAATGGAAACCTATGAATTTTATCCGTTCCGTCGGGGCGAAAACCCTCGGCTTTATTCAATCTCTCGGCAGTATTACGCTGTTTCTGCTGAACATTCTGGCGAAATCCGGTACGGCTTTCGTCCGTCCGCGCCTGAGCGTGCGCCAAGTGTATTTTGCCGGCGTGCTGTCGGTGTTGATTGTTGCCGTCTCAGGACTGTTCGTTGGCATGGTTTTGGGTTTGCAGGGCTATACGCAGTTATCGAAATTCAAATCCGCCGATATTTTGGGCTATATGGTCGCGGCTTCACTGTTGCGCGAACTGGGTCCGGTGTTGGCGGCGATTCTGTTTGCCAGTAGCGCGGGCGGTGCGATGACCAGCGAAATCGGTTTGATGAAAACGACCGAACAGCTCGAAGCGATGAACGTGATGGCGGTCAACCCTGTCGCCCGCGTGGTTGCGCCGCGCTTTTGGGCGGGCGTGTTTTCCATGCCGCTTTTGGCTTCGATTTTCAACGTGGCGGGGATTTACGGCGCGTATTTGGTCGGCGTAACCTGGCTGGGCTTGGACAGCGGCATTTTCTGGTCGCAAATGCAGAACAACATCACGATCCATTACGATGTAATCAACGGTCTGATCAAATCCGCCGCGTTCGGCGTGGCGGTAACGCTGATTGCCGTGCATCAGGGCTTCCACTGCGTACCGACCTCGGAAGGCATTTTGCGCGCCAGCACGCGCACGGTGGTTTCGTCCGCCCTGACGATTTTGGCGATTGACTTTGTGTTGACCGCATTGATGTTTACGGATTGACAGGTCGTCTGAAAACGAAACAAAGAACATTGGATATTCAAGGAACTTTAATGAAAAAGAATGTATTGGAATTTTGGGTCGGACTGTTTGTCCTGCTCGGCGTGGCAGCGGTCGGCTTTCTCGCTTTCCGCGTGGCGGGCGGCGCGGCATTCGGCAATTCCGGCAAGACTTATACCGTATATGCCGATTTCAGCGACATAGGCGGCCTGAAAGCCAACGCGCCGATCAAATCTGCGGGTGTATTGGTCGGACGCGTCGGCGCCATCGAGCTTGACCCGAAATCCTATCAGGCGAAAGTCCGTCTCGATTTGGACAGCAAATATCAGTTCAGCAGCGACGTTTCCGCGCAAATCCTGACCTCCGGCCTGTTGGGCGAACAATATATCGGCCTGCAACAAGGCGGCGACACGGAGCCCCTCGCCGCGGGCGATACCATTTCCGTTACCAGCTCCGCCATGGTTCTGGAAAACCTGATCGGTAAATTCATGACCAGCTTCGCCGAGAAAAACGCGGCGGGCGGCAACGATGCAGCAAAAACTACCGAATAAACGTACACCATCATATTGATACTAGGACACTTAATCATGAAAAAAACCTCTTTCATCAGCGCACTGAGCATCGGCATCTTGAGCATCAGCATGGCGGTTGCCGCCCCTGCCGACGCAGTGAACCAAATCCGTCAAAACGCCACTCAAGTATTGAGCATCTTAAAAAGCGGCGATGCCAACACCGCCCGCCACAAAGCCGAGGCCTATGCGATTCCCTATTTCGATTTCCAACGCATGACCGCGCTGGCAGTCGGCAACCCTTGGCGTACCGCATCTGACGCGCAAAAACAAGCGTTGACCAAAGAATTTCAAACCCTGCTGATCCGCACCTACTCCGGCACCATGATGAAATTCAAAAACGCCAGCGTCAACGTCAAAGACAACCCCGTTGTCAATAAAGGCGGCAAAGAAATCATCGTCCGCGCCGAAGTCAGCGTACCCGGTCAAAAACCCGTCAACATGGACTTTACCACCTACCAAAGCGGCAATAAATACCGCGCCTACAACGTCGCCATCGAAGGCGCAAGCTTGGTAACCGTGTACCGCAACCAATTCGGCGAAACCATCAAAGCCAAAGGCGTGGACGGACTGATTGCCGAACTGAAAGCCAAAAACGGCAGCAAATAATGCAAAGATAAGTCATGCCGTCCGTTTTCAGACGACATGGCTTTCGCACACAATAACCTTCAGGTTTTATCATCCAAGATTAAGTTGACAAGACAGCCATGCAAACCGAACTTCGCGACGGCACGTTGCACATCAGCGGCGACATTACCGTCAAAACCTTGACCGCCGACGCCTTTACCCGCTTCAGGCAGCAATGTCGTCTGAAAGACACCCGCGCGGTCGATTTGAGCGGCGTCGGACGCGCTGATTCCGCCTGCGTGTCCCTGCTGCTTGACGCACTGCGCCGTCCGGACGGAAAAATCACCCTGCAAGGCATACCCGAATCCGTGCGTACCCTGTCCGAGCTTTACGAAATCAAAGACTGGTTAAACCCATGAAAAAAACCACCGCTTCACTCCTACTCCTCATCGGCATGGCCTCAACCCCCGCATTTGCCGAAACCAATCCCGCCGACCCCTACGAAGGCTACAACCGCGCCGTATTCAAATTCAACGACAAGGCCGACCAATACGTCCTCGCCCCCGTCGCACGCGGCTACCGCAAAATAACGCCCAAGCCCGTCCGCACCGGCGTGAGCAACTTCTTCAACAACCTGCGCGATGTCGTCAGCTTCGGCAGCAATGTTCTGCGCCTTGACGTCAAACGCGCCAGCGAAGACCTCGTCCGCGTCGGCATCAACACCACCTTCGGCCTTGGCGGTTTAATCGACGTAGCCGGTGCAGGCGGCGTACCCAGCAATAAAAACACCCTCGGCGACACCTTCGCCTCATGGGGCTGGAAAAACAGCAACTACTTCGTTGTCCCCCTGTTCGGCCCATCTACCGTACGCGATACCATTGGCAACGCCGTTACCACCGTCTACCCAGTTAAAAACGCCGTCTTCCACACCAGAGCAGGACGCTGGGGCACAATCGGCCTGCAGGCCATCAACACCCGTAAAGAACTGCTCGACCTGACCGACGGTTTGGAAGACGCCGCCATCGACAAATACAGCTACACCCGCGACCTCTACATGAAAGTGCGCAGTCGCCAAACCGGCGGGACATTACCGCAAGGCGAAGATGACAATATCGACATCGATGAATTGGTGGACAGCGATCTGCCTGTTGAAACCGGGGCAGATGCCTCCAATACCTCTGCCGGCGAAACTGCTGACCTTTATTTATACACCCCTATCCAAACCGGTAACACCAGCCGATGATGCGGCAAACGATTAATCCGGTTCACATGCAAAAGGTCGTCTGAAACCTCTTTTCAGGGTTTCAGACGACCTTTTTCTATGCTGTTTTAGAGAATCATAAGTCTATTTGCGCGACTCACTACCAAGCCTGCGCCACATCATATAGTGGATTAACTTTAAACCAGGACAAGGCGACGAAGCCGCAAACAGTACAGATAGTACGGAACCGATTCACTTGGTGCTTCAGCACCTTAGAGAATCGTTCTCTTTGAGCTAAGGCGAGGCAACGCCGTACTGGTTTAAAGTTAATCCACTATAT
>CAUOMQ010000174.1:0-4678 GCA_963456805.1 uncultured Neisseria sp.
AACCGATTCACTTGGTGCTTCAGCACCTTAGAGAATCGTTCTCTTTGAGCTAAGTCGAGGTAACGCCGTACTGGTTTAAAGTTAATCCACTATATTCTTGAATCTGTTCCAACCACTGATATCCTAGTGTTGCACTTGAAATCTGAATCCAAGGTCGTCTGAAAACTGAATGCCCCTTGAAGTTGGGTCCATCCCCTATACATACCCAATACTTGGGAGGCAGATTCAAAAAAAGCTGCTATGGAAAGAGCAGCTTTTGTCCGGTTTGGCGGAAACGGTGGGATTCGAACCCACGGAGGATTTGCACCCTCAGCGGATTTCGAGTCCGCTGCATTCAGCCTCTCTGCCACGTTTCCGTAGAATAAAGTAAAACCAAATAAAAATGCTGTTGGCTGGGCTTCACTTCATTTTTATTTGGTTTTTCTATTTTCAAGAAATGGCGGAAGCGGTGAGATTCGAACTCACGGAGGGCTATCAACCCTCGACGGTTTTCAAGACCGTTGCATTAAACCGCTCTGCCACGCTTCCGTTTCTTGAAGCCGAAATAATAATGAAATTTGTCGGGTTTGCCAAGCGAAATTTTCAGGTGAATATTTAGTTTTTTGTTTTTACTTGGTTTGTTCTTTACGCATGAACACCCATTCGGACTCATTTGACGCTGCTGCGTTAAATGCGTAGCCTTCGTAATCGAAATTTTTCAGCATTTCAGGGTCGGTAATATTGTGTTCCGCCGCGTAGCGTACCATCAGTCCGCGCGCGCGTTTGGCGTAGAAGCTGATGATTTTGTATTTGCCGTTTTTTTCATCTTTGAAAACGGGGGTAATCAGGCGGGCTTTAAGTTTTTTAGTGTTGACGGATTTGAAATATTCTTGCGAAGCGAGGTTAACCAATATGTCGCTGCCTGCTTGGGCAAGGGTATCGTTCAGCAGGTCGGTGATGATGTCGCCCCAAAATTCATACAGGTTCTTACCGCGTGTGTTGGCAAACGCTGTTCCCATTTCCAAGCGGTAGGGCTGCATCAAATCCAGCGGGCGCAGGATGCCGTAGAGGCCGGAAAGCAGGCGGACGTGTTGTTGCAGATATTGGATTTGTTCGGGTTTAAGCGTCTCTGCGGCGATACCTTCGTAAACGTCGCCGTTGAACATAAAGACTGCCTGTTTGGCGTTGTCGGGGGTAAATGGCGTATGCCATTCGGCGTTGCGCTCGGCGTTTAAGAGGGCGATTTTGTCGGAAACGTGCATCAGCTCGGCGATTTGCTGCGGGGCGAGTTCACGCAGTTGGCGCATCAGGATTTTGGCTTCAGCCAAGAGGTCGGGTTGGGTGAATTCTTTGACGGGCGCAGGGTCTTTTTCATTGAGGTTTTTGGCGGGGGAAAGGACGAAGAACATGATGGACTCGAAGATGTGATAAACAGCGGCATTGTAGGTTTAAAATGTTTTATGGGCAAGTTTGATAAGTGAAGTAAATGCCGTTATAGCAAAGGCTGTTTGAATGGAATTAAAAAGGTCGTCTGAAAACCTCAAATCCGAGTTTTCAGACGACCTTTTATTGAATCGCTACTTTATTCAGCGATACAGGGAAACGATGGTTTCGGCGGCTTTGACGCAGCTGTCGACATCGGCAACTAAGGCAATGCGGACGTAGCCTTCGCCTGGGTTACCCCATTCGGTATCGCGGGCGAGGAAGCGGCCGGGGAGGACTTGGATGGCAGCTTTTTGCCAGAGATTTTTGGCAAATGCCAAGTCGTCGCCATCGGGGACTTTCAGCCAGATATAGAACGATGCGTCGGGCAGTTTGACATCGAATGCCTGCTGCAAAATGGGGACGATGCGGTCAAATTTTTCCTGATACAGGCGGCGGTTGGCGATGACGTGTTCCTCGTCGTTCCATGCGGCGATGCTGGCGCGTTGGACGGGGATGCTCATTGCGCTGCCGTGGTAGGTGCGGTAGAGCAGGAAGTTTTTAAGCAATTCGGCATCGCCTGCGACAAAACCGGAGCGTAGTCCGGGGACGTTAGAACGTTTGGAGAGGCTGGTGAACATGACGATATTGCGGTTGCTGCGCCCTAATTGCGCTGCCGCCTGTAAGCCGCCTATGGGTTTGTTGCCGTCGAAATAGATTTCGGAATAGCATTCGTCGGAAGCAATGATGAAACCGTATTTGTCTTGCAGATCAAAGATTTCTTGCCAGTCTTCCAGTTGCAGGACGCTGCCGCTGGGGTTGTTGGGCGAGCAGACGAACATGACTTTGGTGCGTTGCCATACGTCTTCGGTAATGCTTTTCCAATCGGGCTTGAAGGACGGGGCAGGGCAGTTGGCAAAACGGATTTCGCCGCCGCCGAGAATGGCTGCGCCTTCGTAGATTTGGTAGAACGGGTTGGGGCTGAGGACGACGGGTTTGAGGTCGTCTGAAACGGGGTTTAAGACGGTTTGAACGAAGGAAAACAAGGCTTCGCGGCTGCCGAGTACGGGCAGGACTTCTGTATCGGGGTTGACGGTCAGTCCGTCGTAACGGCGGCGCATCCAGTCGGCACAGGCTTGGCGCAGCTCGGGCAGCCCTGCGGTCAGGGGGTATTTTTCCAGTTCGTGCAGCGAGGCGGTCAGCGCATTGGTGATGACTTCGGGGGTAGGGTGTTTCGGCTCGCCGATGTGAAGGTGGACGGGGGTAACGCCTTCGGGAGGGTTAACGCCCTGCATGGCTTCGCGCAGGCGGGCAAACGGATAGGGTTGGAGCTGGTCGAGTAGTGGGTTCATGGGTGTTCCAAATGTCTATCGAGACGGTCATCTTAGCATTTTTTATGCGGATTTTGTTGACAATGTGTGCAGGAAAAGGGAAGACGCGTTGGGAAAAGGTCGTCTGAAAATCGGTTTCAGACGACCTTTTTTGAGCATCACGCGATTTGCAGGCAAAATATAGTGGATTAACTTTAAACCGGTACGGCGTTGCCTCGCCTTGTCCTGATTTAAAGTTAATCCACTATAAAAGGGCACATTGAAATATGCCCTTTTTTAGCGTTCATCTGCGGGTATGAATTATTTGGCTGCTGCGGGAAGAGCGCCGTTGAGCAGATATTGGATGGTTTCTTGCACCGTGCGGATGGCGTTGCCAAACGGCAGCGGGTCTTTACCTCGGAAAAACAAGCCCTTATCGACTTCGCCACGGAAGGCGGCGGAGAGTTGGATGTCAATGCAGAATTGTCCGGCTTTTGCCAAACCGTCACGCAGGCCGCAGCTGGTCAGACAGTTCAAGCCTTGCGTACAGCGGCGCGGGTCGGCTTTGGCATTGGCTTGCAGCTTGGATTCGCGCTTGATGTAGCTGTCCAGGAATTTGGTGCGCACACCGCGTGCAGGCAGTCCGGCGACGGACATAAATTCGACAACATGCTCGGTTTCTGCGCCTGCCAGCGTTTTTTTGAAGTTGATGTGGGCATCGCCTTCTTCGGTAACCGCAAACGCCGTGCCGATTTGGACGGCGGACGCACCCCAGTTTTTCAGCGCGGTTTTGACTTTTTCAAAGTTCGCCATGCCGCCGGCGAGGATGAGCGGGATTTTTTCGCTTTCAAGACCTAAGTTCTTGAATACTTCGAAAGTTTCTTCGATGACGCGTTTGAATTCAAACTTGGCATCGTTCACACCTGCCACACTTGCCGCGCCCAAGTGTCCGGCAGCGTGCGCGGGATGTTCGATAACGATGGCATCGGGCAAAACGCCTTTTTTCATCCAGCGTTTCAATACGATACCGATACCGCGCGATTCGGACAAAATCGGGAACAGGGCAACATCTTTGTGATAACCCTCGGTCATTTCGGGCAAATCCAGCGGCAATCCCGCACCCATCACAATCGCGTCTGCCCCCGATTCGCAGGCTTGGCGGACGTAAGCGGCGTGGTCTTTGACGGCTTTCATGACGTTGACGGCAATCATGCCTTTGCCGTTTGCGTCGGCTTTGGCTTTTTGGATTTCGCGGTCAAGCGCGGTGCAGTTGAGTCGGGTGTATTTTTCTTCGCTCGGATTGATTTTGGATTCGGCGAGCAGGTCGTCATGCAGGTGGCGCAAATCGACGCTGGCAATCGTGCCGACACCGTTTTCGCGGGCGACCGCGCTGGAGAGTTTCGATGCGGAAACGCCCACGCCCATCCCGCCTTGGACGACGGGAATCAATGATTTGCCTCGGATGTGCAATGGGTCGAAGTTGTTTTGCATGTATGGGTTCCTTGATGGTTGCGGGAGCGGACTGATATTGACAGACCGGCTTTGCTGGATTTTTGAAAATTTATTTTTAATCAATGGGTAAGGTTTGTTTTTTTACTGAACCTGATGATATTGGGCTGCTTCTATCTCAGGTTTTAGTAATTATACTCTAAATGTGGACAAAAATTAGAGTATCAATACAGTTTTTGCAAATTAAATTTGAAAAGTATTGTTAACTAAGAAATATTTTTTCGGGTTAGGTCGTCTGAAAGATTGATTTATCGAAGGTTGGTTTGGGATGAAGGCTGACTGCTTTGCCTATTTCTATTCCACTTAAACTGTAAAAAGATGCATTCCAGATCATCTTAATGGGTGAAATAATGAGGATAACTGGTTTATTGCGATGAGATGTTGGGGATATAAGAAGACACCGTGTTATAGTGGATTAAATTTAAATCAGGACAAGGCGACGAAGCCGCAGACAGTAC
>CAUOMQ010000175.1:0-4627 GCA_963456805.1 uncultured Neisseria sp.
GGCTGACGGTCCAACGGGTTTTGTCGGGGAAGGCAATCACGAAACGTCCGTTATCTTGTGCGACGCACCATAAATCTTGTTCTTTATAACGGAATACCGCGCCGTTGCCGTCAGGGCAGAATGTGTTGTGTTCGGATGTTTTTTGTTCCACTTCGGGATAAAGCTCGGCGGCGCGGTCGGCGGCAAGCAGCGGCAGCAGCGCGGCAAACAGGCGGCGCGAAGCGGAATTGGGCATGATAAAGCCGTCGTTTTTCCAGCCTTTTGTGCCGATAAACTGGCGCGACACGGGCGCACCCAGCGCGTCGGTCTGCACGAAGCGGATACCCTCCGGCAACTGCTCGACCGCCAGCAGGCTGGTTTGGGCGGCATTGCCCGAAGCGTCGGTCTGCTCAAGCTTGAACCACAAACCCGATTGCTCAAGCGTCGGCAGGGTTTGCGGATGGGGCAGCGAGGGGGAAAGGGCGCAGGCACTGAGGGTCAGCGCGGCAAGGGCTAGGCTTGGAAATCGCATGGGGTTCCTTTGTCGGTGCGGAGGAAGGAAGTATTGTAACCGATGTCGGACAGTATTTCAGACGACCTTTCAGGGGTCGTCTGAAAATGTATAGTGGATTAACTTTAAATCCAGTACGGCGTTGCCTTGCCGTACTATCTGTACTGTCTGCGGCTTCGTCGCCTTGTCCTGATTTAGTTAATCCGCTATAAAACAGCTTGCCCCGGTGGAAAACGGTTGGCGTACCGGGGTGGAAGCGGTTGCGAAAGGGCGTCGGCTGCCCCTTATTCGATTTGCAGATCGCCGACCAAAGCCGCCAGCGTGGACAGGCGTTGTTCGGATTTTGCCACGAACGGATTCTCGGTATCCCATGCGTAGCCCGCCAAAATGGAAGAAATCATGCGGCTGATTTCAGGGCTGCGGTTGGGCGCGTATACGACGTTTTGGAAGCGGAAATCGTACCAGCCGTCGACGTAAGTGCGGAACGCGTTCACACCGATCATCAGCGGTTTGGCAAATTCGGCATCCCAGTCCACCGCGTTGCCTTCAAGCTGTTTTGCCAACAGGTCGGAGGCGAGTTTGGCGGAGTGCAGCGCGATGGTGACGCCTGATGAGAACACGGGGTCGAGGAACTCGGCGGCATTGCCCAACAGCGCGAAATGTTTGCCGTACAGCGATTTTACGTTGGCGGAGTAGCCTTGGATGGAACGGAACGGGAAGTCGTTTTCCCAGACGGCTTTGTCCAGAATTTCTTTCAGCATCGGGCATTCGTAGACAAATTTTTTCAACACGGTTTCCGATTCGCCCGCGAGTACGTCGGGTGTGCCGACTACGCCGATGGAGCAGCGGTTGTCGCCGAAGGGAATCAGCCAAATCCACACGTCGCGGTGTTGCGGGTGGGTGGTAATCAGGATTTTGCTGCGGTCGAATTTCGGGTTGGTGATGTTGTCGTCGATGTGCGTGAAATGTGCTTGGCGCGGCGGCAGGTGCGACGGCGTTTCCAAGTCCAACAGGCGCGGCAGCACGCGGCCGTAGCCGCTGGCGTCCAATACGAATTTCGCGGTCAGCTCGTAGCTTTCGCCCGTGTCGGCTTCCACGCTCAAACGGGCAAGGTCGCCGCTGTTGTCGAACGCGGTTACGCCGTGTCCGAAACGAACCTCCACGCCTTGTTTGGCGGCTTCGTCGATCAGGATTTTGTCGAAAATACCGCGGCGCACTTGGTAAACCGTGCCGGGGCCGTCTGAAAATTTTTCGGTGAAATCAAATTCGGTATAACGGCTGCCCCATGAAAACGCCGCGCCGTTTTTAAACTGAAAGCTGGGTTCGGCGTGTACGGCGTCGGCAAATCCGGCTTCTTCCAGCATTTCCATGCAGTGCGGCAGCAGGCTTTCGCCGATGACGAAGCGCGGAAAGTGCTGTTTTTCCAATACGCAGACTTTATAACCTTTTTTGTGAAGCAGGGCGGATGCTACCGAGCCTGCAGGACCTGCGCCGATCACGGCGACATCGAATTGAGGTGCGGACATTTAAATATACTTTCAAAACATAACAAAATAAAACGGTCGCTATTCTACTCCTTAATGGGCTTATCTGAAATGGGTTTCAAGTGCATCTTCATAATGAAATGAAAAGGCAGAAAAGACGGCAACCGCCGTACAGGAAACCTATAACGGAGTAGGGGTGGATTGCGGCTTGGGATGATTGTCGTGTTGTCAATTTGTCTGATAAAAAGGTCGTCTGAAAACCTCGAATCAAGGTTTTCAGACGACCTCTTGCCGTTTTCAGTTAATCAATCCTCCGCCTTCGGCTCGGGAACGTCAAACACCTGACGCAGGTAGGCGAGGAAGGTGTTGTTGGTGGTCATGGTTTTGCCCGGGGAGTCGGATAGTTTGGCGACGGACTGACCGTTGCACTCAACGAGTTTCAAAACGATGTTCAGCGGGGTATGGCCCATATCGTTGGTGAGGTTGGTGCCGATACCGAAGCTGGTTTTGAAACGGTCTTTGAAATATTGGTGCAACGCCCACGAGCGTTCGATGTCCAGCCCGTCGGAGAAGGTCAGCATTTTGGTGCGGCTGTCGATTTTGAGTTTTTTGTAGTGGGCGTGCGCTTTGTCGCCCCATACATAAGGGTCGCCGCTGTCGTGGCGCAGGCCGTCGAAGAGTTTGGCGAAATAGAGGTCGAAGTCGCGCAGGAAGGCATCCATGCCGACCACGTCGGTCAGTGCGATGCCGAGGTCGCCGCGGTATTCGTGTACCCAGCTTTCGAGGGCGGCTTTTTGGAAATTGCGCAGGCGCACGTCGAGGGCTTGGAAGGCTTGGAGGAACTCGTGCGCCATCGTGCCGATGGGGGTGATGCCGATTTTTTTGGCGAGATAAACGTTGCTGGTGCCGCGCACGATGTCGGGAGCGGCTTCAAGCAGGGTGCGGATGACGTGTTCCTGCCAGTCGAGGGTGTAGCGGCGGCGGGTGCCGAAGTCGGAGATGAGGAACGGCGGATCGTCGGGGTTTTGCGCGGCGGAGATTTCCTTGAGGCGTTGCGCTTTGGCTTGGAGGCGGCGTTCGCCTTCTTCAATGACGGCGGGGGTTTCGAGACGGCGGAAGTAGAGTTCGTTGACGATGGCGAGGATGAAGATTTCAAAGAACATCGCCTGAATCATGGGGCCTTCGATGCGGATGTTCAGACGACCTTCATTGTCGGGGCTGACTTTGACGAAGCGGCGTTGGAGTTGGAAGAGTTCGAGATAGTCGACAAAGTCGCTTTTGATGAAGCGCAGGCTGCGCAGGTAGTCGAGTTCGTCGTGGGTGAAGCGCAGTTGGCAGAGAGCGTCGAGTTCTCGTTCCAAGTCGCTTTGAATGTCGGCAAGCGGGTAAACCATGTCGGTGTTGCGACAGCGGAACTCATAAAGGCTGTGGGTTTGGGGGAATTGGTGCAGTATCACCTGAAGCATGGTGAACTTGTACAGGTCGGTGTCGAGCAGGGAGCGGATAACGGGCGTTTGAGGTGCGGTCATGGCTTTTCTCTCGTTCAGCGTAAATGTAAAGCATTATTAGAACACGGTTAGACGGGTGGGTGTTACTTTTTTTGACCTGGGGAATGCTGAAAAGGTCGTCTGAAAATCTTTCAGACGACCTTTTTCTTCATATAAAACCGACATCAATTATTTGTCCACAACGATTTTGGCTGCCTGTCCGTCGGGCGAGGGTTCGTATTGTGTGGACTCGTCGCCGTAATACAGCACGCCGAGTTTGATGGGGATGCGGCCTTGCGATTTGCGGTGGGCGTTGGAGTCGCGCAGGGAGTAGGCGCAGCCGCAGTATTCCTGCTGGTAGAAGTGTTCTCGTTTGCTGATTTCGATCATGCGCGCGCTGCCGCCGCCTTTGCGCCAGTTGAAATCCCAATACACGACGTCGTCGTAAGGTGCGGCGGCGCGGTGGCCGCAGTCGTTGATTTGCGCCATGTTTTTCCAGCGGGAAATGCCCAGCGAGCTGGTGAAGACGGGGAAGCCGTTTTCGTGGGCGTATTGGGCGGCTTTTTCGAAACGCATGTCGAAACACATGGTGCAGCGGATGCCGCGTTCGGGTTCGAATTCCATACCTTTGGCTTTGGCGAACCATTCTTTGCGGTCGTTTTCGTAGTCGTCGTCTTTGTCGATGAAGGGGATGCCGAATTTGTCGGCGAAGCGCATGTTTTCTTCTTTGCGCAACATGTATTCTTTGAGCGGGTGGATGTTGGGGTTGTAGAAGTAGATGGTGTAGTCGATGCCGCTGGCGAGCATGGCTTCCATCACTTCGCCGCTGCACGGGGCGCAGCAGGAATGCAGCAAAACTTTTTTCTGCCCGCCCGGCGGAATGAGCACGGGGCGGTCGATGGGGGTGACTTCTGCGGTGGTGCGGTTCATGGGTTTATCCTGCCCTTAGGGCTTGTTGGTGTGGTGGGCGATTTTAGCACTAATCCTGTCGGCCTGATGCGGGAGAGGCTACCTGAAAATTGTCTGCGCTTGATGCACATTGCTTCATCTTCGCTGAAGTTTCGTTTTAACTACGTTGCAGCTGGCGCTTTCAGGTAGCCTTTTGTTGTGCGGAAGGCTACCTGAAAATGGTTTTTCAGGTAGCCTTTTGATTGTAGCCATAGCCA
>CAUOMQ010000176.1:0-4559 GCA_963456805.1 uncultured Neisseria sp.
GATAGTACGGAACCGATTCACTTGGTGCTTCAGCACCTTAGAGAATCGTTCTCTGAAATTCGGGCTGAGGTCGTCTGAATCACGATATCGAAAGGAAATAATATGATGAAACCTGCTGTTTTGAGTATTGCCGCTGCTACGGTTTTGGCAGCCTGCAATACGTCCGCCCAACAAGAAGCGCCGACAGTTGGCGCGGTAAATCTGGCTTCTGAGTTTTGCGTGAAGCAGGGCGGGAAATTGGAAATGAAAAAAGACAAAGACGGCGGCGAATATGCGCTTTGCCATCTGCCGGACGGTACGGTCGTTGAAGAATGGGCATATTTCCGCCAGCACAATCAGTAATAACGCATTGAGCCGTCGCGCTTCGGAGCTCGATATGGTTGCTTTGATTTCGGCAGCGGCAGCTATAACGAAAAGGTCGTCTGAAACCTTGTTTAAGGGTTTCAGACGACCTTTTGATATGTTAGCGATGGAATCAGCTACACGGTTTATCGGACTTCCAGTTTGGTTACGCCGCCCATATAAGGCTGCAAAGCGGCGGGAATATTGATGCTGCCGTCGGCGTTTTGATGGTTTTCCAAAACCGCGACCAAAGTACGGCCTACTGCCAAGCCGGAGCCGTTCAAAGTATGCACCAAGCGGTTTTTGCCGTTTTCGTCTTTGAAACGCGCCTTCATGCGGCGGGCTTGGAAATCTTCGCAGTTGGAGCAGCTTGAGATTTCGCGGTAGGTGTTTTGCGCGGGAACCCAGACTTCCAAGTCATAGGTTTTGGTTGCGCCGAAGCCCATATCGCCGGTACACAAGGTAATCACGCGGTAGGGCAGTTCCAAAGCCTTCAGGATGTTTTCGGCATGGCCGACCATTTCTTCCAGCGCTTCGTATGATTTTTCGGGATGAACGATTTGCACCATTTCCACTTTGTCGAATTGGTGTTGGCGAATCAGACCGCGCACGTCTTTGCCGTATGCGCCCGCTTCGGAGCGGAAACATGGGGAATGGGCGGTCAGCTTCAGCGGCAAATCGCTGCCTGCCACGATGCTGTCGGCAACGGTGTTGGTCAGCGTCACTTCGGCGGTCGGAATCAGATATTGCGTTTTTTTGCTCTCGTCACCGCCGCGGGTAACATGGAACAAATCTTCTGCAAATTTAGGCAGTTGGCCCGTGCCTTGCAGGGTGGTGTCGTCCACGATGTAGGGCGTGTAATGCTCGGTGTAGCCGTGTTTCAGCGTGTGCGTATCGAGCATGAATTGCGCCAGCGCGCGGTGCAGGCGGGCGATTTGACCTTTCATGACGGTAAAGCGCGCGCCGGAGAGTTTCGCGCCGCCTTCGAAATCCAAGCCCAAAGGTTCGCCCAAATCGACATGGTCTTTGATTTCAAAGTCAAATTCGCGCGGGGTGCCGACTTTGCGGACTTCGACGTTTTCGGTTTCGTCTTTGCCGACGGGTACGCTTTCGTGCGGCAGGTTGGGTATGCTCAACAACCATGCGTCCAATTCTTTCTGAACGGCATCCAAATCGGCAGCGGCCTGCTCTAAATCGGTTTTGATCTGGGCGACTTGATCCATGGCTGCCTGCGCCTCTTCGTGTTTGCCCTGTCCTTTCAATGCGCCGATTTGTTTGGAAATGCTGTTGCGCGAGGCTTGCAGTTCTTCGGTTTTCACTTGGACGGCTTTGCGCTGCTCTTCCAAGGCATTGAAACGTGCGGTATCAAACTCGTAACCGCGCTGCGCCAAACGTTCGGCGACGGCTGCGGTGTGGCTGCGGAGCTGTTGGATGTCTAACATTTTGTTCTCTCGATAAGATTTGGAAATGGCATCATTGTAAACCAAATTAAGGATATTTTCACAATGGAAGCGTTTGGGGGCGGGCTTTGCGGCGGATATGAAAAGGGTCGTCTGAAACGCCGGATTTAAGTTTTCAGACGACCTCGGACGGATTCGGATACGGTAAACCCGATGCCGTCGGATTTGTTTTTTCTATAGTGGATTAACTTTAAACCAGTACGGCGTTGCCTCGCCTTGCCGTACTATCTGTACTGTCTGCGGCTTCGTCGCCTTGTCCTGATTTAAATTTAATCCACTATAATGCCCTTAATGTCTGTAAAAGACGGGCGGCAGGCTGGCATCATCAGGTTTTCGGCAGGGTAACGCCGGTTTGTCCCATGTATTTGCCGTTGCGGTCTTTGTAGGAAGTTTCGCAGATTTCGTCGCTCTCGAAGAAGAGGACTTGCGCCACGCCTTCGCCGGCATAGATTTTGGCGGGCAGGGGGGTGGTGTTGGAAAATTCGAGGGTAACGTAGCCTTCCCATTCCGGCTCGAACGGGGTAACGTTGACGATGATGCCGCAGCGGGCGTAGGTGGATTTGCCCAAGCAGACAGTCAGGACGTTGCGCGGGATACGGAAGTATTCGACCGTACGCGCCAGCGCGAAGGAATTAGGGGGGATGATGCAGCAGTCGTCTTCGACGGTGACGAAGTTTTTCGGGTCGAAGTTTTTAGGATCGACGATGGTGCTGTTGATGTTGGTGAAAATTTTAAATTCGTTGGCGCAGCGGATGTCGTAGCCGTAGCTGGACGTGCCGTAGGAGATGATGCGCTGTCCGTTGGCTTCTTTGATTTGGTTCGGCTCGAAGGGGTCGATCATGCCGAATTCTTCGCTCATGCGGCGTATCCATTTGTCGGACTTGATGCTCATAATGTTTTCCTTGTTTCTTGCGGTTTTCAGACGACGTCTGCGGAGAGGTCGTCTGAAAATGCGGGACGGGGTTATTTGGTTTTGGGCAGTTTCACTTCTTTAATCATGCCGTTTTCGCATTTCATGATGAAGACGGTTTCGCCGTTTTGCGAGGCGGTGAATTTGCCGTGTGCCAGGCCTTTTTTGAACGTGCCCGACAGTACCATGTTGCGGAACTTGGTGCTGTTGGAATTGAACGGCTCGATGAAGGTTTCGCGGTTGGCGGAGACGGTGTAAACGCCTTGTCCGTCGAATTTGCCGTTTTTAAACGCGCCGGTGTAGCTGCGTCCGTCTTGGCAGCGCCATGTGCCTTTGCCGGCAGGTTTGCCGTCTTTGCCGACTTCGCCGTCGTAGGTGCAGCCCGGCTCCTGATAGGAAGTCAGGACGGCGGCCGAGGCGGGGAGGGCAAGCACAATGGCAAGTGGCAGGAATGCGAAGTGTTTAAACATAAGGTTGTCCATTGGATTTAGGTTTCAGACGACCTTTTATCGTGCAAAGGTCGTCTGAAAAATTAGTCTTGCCAGCCGCCCAAATAGGAAACCAGCTCTTCCAACATGGTGCTGACGGATTCCGCCATCAGGATTTGCGAGGCGAAGGCAAGGCTGGCGGCATCGTCGCCGTTGCTTTCGGCTTCTTCCTGCAATACGTCGAGGTATTGGATGCGCTTGAGCGTGAAGTCTTGCGTGAGGATGAAGGCAATTTGTTCGCGCCACACTAAGCCCAGTTGGGTCACGGTTTTGCCGTTTTTGACGTGTTGAACCACTTCATCGGCGGTCAAATCTTGTTTGGACACTTTGACGACGGGAACAACATCGCCCACGCCTTTGAGTTCGCAATCGCTGTCCAATTCAAAACCGCCTTCGCAATGCCCTTGCAACAGCCACTCGGTCATCAGGGAAGAGGGCGATTGCTTGGTATTCGGCAGCGAAGCTTCCAAACCGCCCAAGGCTTCGCGCAGCTTGGTCAGGATGTTTTCCGCTTTGGCGGAAGCCGCGTTGTTGACGAGCAGATAGCCGTGGCGGGTGTTGAATACCGCTTCAGTGCGGCTGCTGCGGGTAAACGCGCGGGGCAGCAGGTCGTCTGTAATTTGCTCTTTAAGCTCTTGTTTTTCCTTGCGGCCGACATTGCGGGCTTCATTGTTTTGGATTTCCGCTACCTTCTCTTCCAAAATATCGCGGATGACGCCGGCTGGCAGGACTTTTTCTTCTTTTTTCAGGGCGACGCGCAAAGTAAAATCGGCAGGGAAGACGAGTTCGGGAGAGAACGAAACCGGTGCGGCAAAGCCCTCGCTGGACCAGTCCAAACCTTGGCAGCGGGTGAATTCAGCCTCTGCAAGTTTGTCGGCAAGTACGTCCGCTTCGGGCAGCTTTTCTTTGTTGAGCGGATAAAAACTGATCTGCTTGAACCACATGGTTTGTTTTCCTTTTCATTAAAAGCGGCATTATACAGGCAAAGCGGATACAAAGATAAGGCGCAGAAGGGTCGTCTGAAACGAGTTTGACCATAAAAAACGCCCAACCCGTTGACAGCGTTTTAACGCTTATGTATAGTTCGCAACTCGGTTACGCGCCCATCGTCTAGAGGCCTAGGACACTGCCCTTTCACGGCGGCAACCGGGGTTCGAATCCCCGTGGGCGTGCCAGATTTTCAATAAACCCTTACTGGAGAACAGTAAGGGTTTATTTTTTTTGTCTTTGGGAATGGATGGGACTGGATAGTTAACATAGCCATCGAAGGAATTTTGGCTTGCTTTATGAAGTATAAAATTCAAATTTATAGTCAATTAAAATCAAAATAGGACAGTAGCGCATCGTCAAATCGGGCGT
>CAUOMQ010000177.1:0-4513 GCA_963456805.1 uncultured Neisseria sp.
TAGTACATAAGGGCGTTGGCAACGCCGTATCATTGCAATTTTAATCCACTATAAATTTTAAAGATAAGAATGCTCTAGTGATCCAAGTTTGAACCGATACCACGTTGTCTCAACTTAGCCCAAAGATTGCGACTGAAGGTCTAAAATGACAATAGATTTATATGGTAACTGATTGATGCAATGGGCTGCAACAAATGGGATGAACGGCTAAAAGGTCGTCTGAAAGCGAATATTTCATTTTCAGACGACCCTTTTGGATTTGAACTCAATAAATGATGTTTTTGCCGTAGCTTTCCAAAATCGATTTGATTTTGAGGATGGTTTCTTTGGGAGGCGGGTGTACGCCGGTGAGTTTGTAGGTGTCGCCGCACAATTCCCATTTGTGCGCGCCCAGTTCGTGATAAGGAAGGAGTTCGACCATTTCGACGTTGTCCATGTCTGCGATGAATTCGCCGAGCAGGTGGGCGGAACGGTCGTCATCGGTATAGCCCGGCACGACGACGTAGCGGACGCGGGCGGGCTGTTTGCGTTCGGCGAGGTAGCGGGCGAATTTGAGGGTTTTGGTATTGGGGATGCCAACGAGGACTTTGTGGATTTCGGGGTCGATTTGTTTTAAATCGAGCATGACGAGGTTGGTGTGGTCGAGCAGGTCGTCGAGGATGGAATCGTAATGCAGGGCGTAGCCGTTGCTGTCGAGGCAGGTGTGGATGTCGTGTTCTTGGCAGGCGGTGAACCAGTCGCGCACGAATTCGTATTGCAGGAGCGGTTCGCCGCCTGTGGCGGTAACGCCGCCGCCTGTGGCGCGCAGGTAGTGGCGGTAGGACATGACTTGCTTCATAACTTCGGGCACGGTCATTTCTTGGGCCTGTTCGGTGTGCAAGTCCCATGTGTCGCGGTTGTGGCAGTAGAGGCAGCGCATGAGACAGCCTTGCAGGAAGAGGACGTAGCGCAATCCGGGACCGTCCACCGCGCCGCAGGATTCTACGGAATGGACGATGCCTTTGCCGTTGTAATGGCGGTGTCCGAGGTCTTTGGCGGGGGCGGGCGTTTCGGGGTTGATGGCGATGGATGTCTGCATGGTGTCTGATATACCGGATATTGGGGTCGTCTGAAAACTTGTTTTTGTGTTGCAGAGGATTCTTCTTATTGGATTAATGCGCGGGCATTGCGTTCCCTGTTGTGGGAAGTTTATGGGCTGTTTTGGAATAGGTAAACGCGTTTTAGTGATAGCTCTATTGTACTGTTTTCGGTCGTCTTGATTTAAAGTTAATCCACTGGATTTTGATATTATAGTGGATTAAATTTAAACCAGTACGGCGTTACCTCGCCTTGCCGTACTATCTGTACTGTCTGCGGCTTCGTCGCCTTGTCCTGATTTAAATTTAATCCACTATATCAAACCATTGCTTCAGGCAAAATCAAGCCGGGTTCCGGATAATCCGTCCCCCGGCTTGGTTTACTGTAAACCCTTTGCTTTACATGGTTTGTGTAAAGGTACGGGTAATCACGTCAAGCTGCTGTTCTCGGGTCAGCGAGTTGAAGCGTACGGCGTAACCAGACACGCGGATGGTCAGTTGCGGATATTTGTCCGGATTGTTCATCGCGTCTTCCAGCGTTTCACGGGTCAATACGTTGACGTTCAGGTGTTGACCGCCTTCCACTTCTCCTTCTTCGTGGTGGAAGTAACCGTCCATCAGGCCTGCGAGGTTGCGTTCGCGGGAGTTTTCGTCTTTACCCAATGCGCCCGGCACAATGGAGAAGGTATAGGAAATACCGTCTTTGGCAAACTCGAACGGCAGTTTCGCTACAGAAGTCAGCGAAGCGACGGCGCCGTTGACATCGCGACCATGCATCGGGTTGGCACCCGGACCGAACGGTGCGCCTGCGCGACGGCCGTCCGGCGTATTGCCGGTTTTTTTGCCGTACACGACGTTGGAGGTAATGGTCAACACGGACTGAGTCGGCGTCGCGTTGCGGTAAGTTTTGTGAGTCGCCACTTTTTTCATGAAGCGTTCCACCAAATCGCAGGCAATATCGTCCACGCGGTCGTCGTTGTTACCGAACTGCGGATATTCGCCTTCGATTTCAAAGTCGACGGCAATACCGTTTTCGTCGCGAATCGGTTTGACTTTGGCGTATTTGATGGCGGACAGCGAGTCGGCGGCCACAGACAAACCGGCGATACCGCAAGCCATAGTGCGTTTCACGTCGCGGTCGTGCAGCGCCATCAACGCGGCTTCGTAGCTGTATTTGTCGTGCATGTAATGGATGATGTTCAATGCGGTAACGTATTGGGTTGCCAGCCAATCCATGAATTTGTCCATGCGCGCAAAGACAGTGTCGTAGTCCAAGACTTCGTCCATAATCGGTTCGGTTTTCGGACCGACTTGGTCTTTGGATTTTTCGTCCACGCCGCCGTTGATTGCGTACAGCAGGGTTTTCGCCAAGTTGGCGCGTGCACCGAAGAACTGCATTTGTTTGCCGACCACCATCGGGCTGACGCAGCAGGCAATGGCGTAGTCGTCGCTGTTGAAATCCGGACGCATCAAATCGTCGTTTTCGTATTGGATGGACGAAGTATCGATGGACACTTTGGCGCAAAACTCTTTAAAGCCTTGCGGTAGTTGTTCGGACCACAATACGGTGATGTTCGGTTCGGGAGACGGACCCATGTTGTACAGGGTGTGCAGCACGCGGAAGTTGGTGCGGGTTACCAACGTGCGGCCGTCCAAACCCATACCGCCGATGGATTCGGTTGCCCAAATCGGGTCGCCGGAGAAGAGTTGGTCGTATTCGGGCGTGCGCAGGAAACGGACCATACGCAGTTTCATCACCAAATGGTCGATAAATTCTTGCGCTTGGGTTTCGGTAATTACGCCGTTTTTCAGGTCGCGCTCGATGTAGATATCCAAGAACGAAGACACGCGACCGAACGACATAGCGGCGCCGTTTTGCGATTTAACGGCTGCAAGGTAGCCGAAGTAAGTCCATTGGATGGCTTCTTGTGCATTTCTCGCAGGACCGGAAATGTCGTAGCCGTAAGAGGCTGCCATTTCTTTCATTTGACCCAAGGCTTTGTATTGTTCGTTGATTTCTTCACGGCGGCGGATAACTTCTTCCAAATCCACGCCGTTTTCCAAATCGGCTTGCAGCGAATTGAATTGATTGAGTTTGTCTTTCATCAAGAAGTCGATACCGTACAATGCCACGCGGCGGTAGTCGCCGATGATGCGACCACGACCGTAAGCATCCGGCAAACCGGTGATCACACCGGATTTGCGGCAACGGCGGATGTCGGGCGTATAAACGTCAAACACGCCTTGGTTGTGGGTTTTACGGTATTTGGTGAAGATTTCGCTGACTTCGGGGTTCAACTCGACGTTGTACACTTTGCACGCGTCTTGTACCATTTTCAAACCGCCGAACGGCATGATCGAGCGTTTCAGAGGCTCGTCTGTTTGCAGGCCGACGATGGTTTCCAAATCTTTATCGATATAGCCCGGTGCATGGCTGGTAATGCCGGACACGACTTGCGCATCGATTTTGTAGGGTTCGTGCGTGCGGTTTTCGACTTTGATGCCTTCCATCACTTCCGCCCACAGTTTGGTCGTCGCCTCAGTCGCAGGCGCGAGGAAAGATGCATCGCCTTCATAAGGCGTGTAGTTTTTCTGAATAAAATCGCGTACGTCGACATTGGTTTCCCAATTACCGCCGACAAAACCTTCCCAAGCGGCAGGGCGTTGCTGTACATCGGTTGACATATCAAGCTCCTAATTTGTCAGATAGAATTTATAGGTAGAAGAAATTTACCTTTGCAGAATAGCACTTTAGCTCTATGAAGTGTAACGATTGGCGAAGATGTGAACGCATACCCAATGTTTTTTTGACTTACATCAATGAGAACAGTTATTACTTAAAACTACATTTTATTTTTCAAGCCTTTAGCGTGTAAACAAGTGTAGAATATAAAATTAAGCCCTGAAAACTTATCCGGTTTTCAGGGCTTTTCCTTAGGTATTTGATTTCATGCAATTACATTGTGTAAAGATCGCAAGTTGGACACAAATTGGGCACAAAGCAAAAAGACAGCCTGAATTATAAGCTGTCTTTTGGTAATTTAGAGTCTTAGATTATTCAATAAATTCATAGATTTATTGGTGCCCGGAGCCGGAATCGAACCGGCACGGCCGGTTTAGGGCCGACGGATTTTAAGTCCGTTGTGTCTACCTATTTCACCACCCGGGCGCAGACTGTTTTATATTGAAATTTGGAGGCGGGGGCGCGGATTTGAACCGGCCTATATAAGGGTTGCACCCCTTATAGCATAAACACTCTGCCACCCCGCCATGAAATGAGTGGAGGCGAGAGTCGGAATCGAACCGGCGTAGACGGATTTGCAATCCGCTGCATAAACCACTTTGCTATCTCGCCAAACAAACTACCAGGTAGTGTTCAAACTGGAGCGGGAAACGAGTCTCGAACTCGCGACCTCAACCTTGGCAAGGTTGCGCTC
>CAUOMQ010000178.1:0-4508 GCA_963456805.1 uncultured Neisseria sp.
TACTGTCTGCGGCTTCGTCGCCTTGTCCTGATTTAAATTTAATCCACTATACAAAGGTATTGGCAACGTCGTCTGAAAAGCCGTTTGCAGGTTTTCAGACGACCTTTTTTTGAGTTTGCCGCGGATATAAACGTTGACAATGACAAAATATTAATACTATGCTGAAGTATTACTCACTAGCGGATATATTATGCAAACAACTCATCCGAACCCATCCCTCCGTCTCAACATCATCGGCACAGGCAAAGGACTGCCTTCGCGGCTGGTCCCTTCCACCGAAATCGATGCCCTGCTCGGCATCAAAGAAGGCCGCACCGAAAAACTCAGCGGCTTGGCGCAACGCTACTTTCTGGCAGACGACGAATCTGCCGATGCGATGCAGCTTCAAGCCGCAAAAAATGCGCTGACGGCGGCAGGCATCACGATTGACGATGTGGATTGCGTCATCAACGCTTCGGGCATCGACCGTCAATGCATTCCCTTCAACGCCGCGCATACATTGCGCCTGCTGAAGCCCGCACGCCCGATTGCCGCATTCGACGTCAATATGACCTGTTTGTCGTTCTTACGCAGCTTGGACTTGGCGGATTCGCTGTTACACAAATATCCCACCATTTTATTGATCAGCTGCGATGTCGCCTCTGTCGGCTTGGACTGGAACGATTTTCACAGTTCGACCATTTTCGGCGACGGCGCGGCGGCGGCGGTCATCAGGTCGTCTGAACGCGGCGGCGTGCTGACAAGCAAATTCGAGGTACATCCCGAAGGCTACGAATTCTGCACCATTCCTGCGGGCGGCTATGAAAACCACCCGTCCAAACATCCCGAAAGCTATGTCTCCCAAGCCTATTTCCACATGAATGGCAAAAAGCTCTACAAACTTGCCGCCGAAGCCATACCCGGCTTCTTGGATGAAACGTTGGCGCAGGCGGATTTGACGTTGGCAGACATAGACTGGATCGTTCCGCATCAGGCAAGCCGCGGCGCTTTGCAACACATCATCAGTCGTCTGAAACTCGACCCCGCCAAAATCGTCGATATTTTCAATACCCACGGCAACCAAATCTCCGCCTCCATTCCCTCCGCGCTGCACCACCTGCTGACCGATTTCCCCGTCCGATCCGGCGATAAAGTTTTGCTGTTCGGCACATCCGCAGGCGTGGGCTTGGGCGCATTGGTTTGGGAAAAACCATGAAAAAGGCCATCGTCACCGGCGCGACCGGCGGACTGGGGCGCAACCTTGTGCAGACGCTGCTTGCCCAAGGCTGGCAGGTAGCCGCCTGCGGGCGCAATGCCGAAATCGGCAAAATGCTGGATACGGAATTTCACGCCTTCGATTTGTCCGACCGCAATCAGACCCTGAAGGCATTTTCCAATGCCGATATCGTGTTCCATTGCGCCGCGCTGTCCTCGCCGTGGGGGCGCTACGAAGATTTTTACCGCGCCAACGTGACCGCCACGCAAAACGTCTTAGCGGCGATGCGGCAGCACCATATCGGCAAGCTGATACATGTTTCCACACCCAGCATCTATTTCGACTACCTCGACCAGCACAAAGTCCCCGAAACCTTTATTAGCCGCCACTTCGTCAACGACTACGCCTACACCAAATTCCTTGCCGAACAAGAAGTCGCCGCCGCCACCGACCTCTCCAGCGTCATCATCCGTCCGCGCGGCATTTTCGGCGAATACGATACCGCCGTCCTGCCGCGCCTGCTCAAAATCTCCGAAAAAGGCTTTCTGCCGCTGATTCGGCGCAGCGGCCGCGAAGCAGGTGGCGCATTAGTGGACGTGACCTACGTCGGCAACGTCGTTCACGCGCTGATGCTGGCAGCCGAAGCCGATGTACCCCGCGCCATGCCGTTCAATATCACCAACGGCGAACCGCAGACCATCGCCGCACTCTACCGGCAAATCATCGATACCCTGCATCTCGGATGTCGTCTGAAACCTGTCTCCTACCGCCTGATTGACAGCGTTGCCCGCCTACTGGAAACGCAGGCGCGGCTGACCCGTTCCTTTCGCGAACCCCTCGTCACCCGTTACAGCATCGGTACGATTTCCTTCGACCAAACCCTAGACATCAGCCGCGCCCGTTCGCTGCTCGGCTACGAACCCCAAATCAGCGTTGCCGACGGACTGCGGCAATACGCCCGCTCCCTGAAAGGCTGAAGCTATGGACATCCGTTTCTACCACACCGGCTACTGCACCCATCCCGAATGTATGGTCGAACGGGGCGGCAGCCTGCGTAAAGCAGCCTTTCCCGCCATGACCGCCCACATCACCCACCAAGGCGGCAACCTGCTGTTCGATACCGGCTACGCGCCCCGCTTTTTCCAAGCCTGCCGCCGATTTCCCGAGAAATTTTACGCGCTGACCACGCCCGTCACCCTCAGCCAACCGACCATACGCGAGCGTTTGGGCGATGCCGCGCACGACATCAACCAAATCTTCCTCTCCCACCTGCACGCCGACCATATTGCCGGCCTCAAAGACTTCCCCGACGCAGAAATCATCCTTTCCCGCGCCGCCTACGATTTTGTTTACCGTACCGACAAACCCGAAAGTCTGACCAACCGCATCATCGAAGTCAAACAAGGCTTCCTGCGCGAGCTGTTGCCCCAAGACCTGCCGCAGCGCGCCCGCTTTATCGAAGATATGCCCGAAGTCCGCCTTGACGAAGCGTTTTACCCGTTTGAACAAGGCTACCGCATCAGTGCCGATTTGATTGCCGTCGCCCTGCCCGGCCATGCTGCCGGACAATACGGGCTGATAGCCGGAGAATTTTTCCTGATTGCCGACGCCGTTTGGCGGTTTGCGACCATCAGCCACAACCGCCGCCCCAACCCCCTTACCGGCCTTATCGCACAAAACCGCACCGCCGTCCAAGCCACCATAGACCGCCTGCAACACCTCCACCGCCGCAACCGCGAAATCATCCTCGTTCCCAGCCATTGCGAACCCACCTTGCGGCGCTTGGGCATGGAAGGTTTGGATTAAAGCAGGTCGTCTGAAAACCCGACGAGCAAAGCCCCTCAACCGCCCCAAAGAACACACCATGAAACCTTCAAAATGGCAAATCCTCAAATCCTTTTTCCACACCCGAAACTACACGGAACGCGCCGCCCTTGAAGCACACCAGCAAAAACAGCTTAACCGCCTTTTGACAAACCACAACAGCCGCTTCTACCCCCACAGCGCCAAGCTGCAAGACTACCCCATTATCAACAAACGCATCTTCATGCAGCATTTCGCCGACATCAACACCTACGGCATCAGCGAAAAAGATGCCCTCTCCGTCGCACTCAAAGCCGAAGAAAGCCGCGACTTCAGCCCCGTTTTTCAGACGACCTCGGGCAAAGAAATCACCGTCGGGCTTTCCTCCGGTACCAGCGGCAACAGGGGCATTTTCCTCGTTTCCCCCGAAGAGTCCGCCCTGTGGGCAGGCTATATGCTCAAACGCATGCTGCCCCGCCCCTACCTCGCCCGCCACAGCATCGCCTTCTTCCTGCGCGCCAACAGCAATCTCTACACCGCCGTCAAAAGCCCGCTGATACGCTTCGAGTTTTACGACCTGCTCGAAGCCTTGGACGCGCACATCCCAAGGCTCAACGCGCAAAAGCCCACCATCCTCATCGCCCCCGCCCAAGTATTGCAGCAGCTTGCCCGACACCCCGACCTCGCCATACACCCCAAAAAAATCATCTCCGTCGCCGAAGTTTTAGAACCTCAAGTCAAAACCCGCATCGAACAACGCTTCGGCACGCCGGTTCACCAAATCTACCAATGCACCGAAGGCTTCCTCGCCCACACCTGCGCCCACGGCAACCTACATCTGAACGAAGACATGGTCTATATCGAAAAAGACTGGATAGACCGCGAAAGCGGCCGCTTCGCCCCCATCATCACCGACTTCAACCGCAAAAGCCAACCCGTCATCCGCTACCGCCTCGACGACGTTTTGATTGCCAACGACGCTCCCTGTCCCTGCGGCAGCGCATTCGCCCGCATCAGCGCCATCGAAGGACGCTGCGACGACATCCTCGATGCACGCACGACAGGCGGCAAACCTTACGCCCTCTACGCCGACTTCATCCGCCGCGCCATGATTTCAGACGACCTCATCCAAGAATACCGCGTCGAACAACACGGCAAAGCCCTGCACATTTTCCTCACGCCCGACACAGAGCAGACCCGCACCGCCGCCACCCGCAACCTAGACCGCCTGTGGCAGACACTGCAAATTCGTCCTTTCGATTACATTTTCCAGCCGGAACAAACCCGCCCCCTGCACCAAAAACGCCGGCGCGTGACGAAAAATTCCCCGTATAGCGAAAATCCGTAATTGTTTTAATGCGTTATCTTTCCAAGCAAAGACAAAAAGGGTCGTCTGAAAAATTTCAGACGACCCTTCCAGTAAAAAGAAAAACGCCATACCCGACCTTACCTTCCTATAGTGGATTAAATTTAAATCAGGACAAGGCGACGAAGCCGCAGACAGTACAAA
>CAUOMQ010000179.1:0-4471 GCA_963456805.1 uncultured Neisseria sp.
TTTGAGCTAAGGCGAGGCAACGCCGTACTGGTTTAAAGTTAATCCACTATATAAAGGCGGACTGGCTGTGGCAAATCAGGTCAGTCCGTTTTTATTTTCCGATTAAAGAATAAAATCATAAATTTACAAAAATCCTCTGTTCATCAACGGATAAAGCATTTATGATGTCCTCCATAGCATCTCACAATAACTGTACTATATTTTATTTGAAAAAATAAATGGTATAGATAGGGCATCCGGTTTATAGAACCGGGAATAATCCAAATAATAGAAAAAGAAAGGAAATAATGATGCAACATCGTAGACGATTGGCTATCTTTCAAGCCGCAAAACGTGCTTCGTTCACTGGAAAACCAGTTGCACCGACTACACCGAAAGCACGCTAAGGAATAATGCCGAAATTCCTCACAATATCTAAGACCGCCCGTTTCTCGGACGGTCTTTAGTTTTTTGTACTGTTTCAAATGTGCCGCAATATAGTGGATTAAATTTAAATCAGGACAAGGCGACGAAGCTGCAGACAGTACAGATAGTACGGAACCGATTCACTTGGTGCTTCAGCACCTTAGAGAATCGTTCTCTTTGAGCTAAGGCGAGGCAACGCCGTACTGGTTTAAAGTTAATTAAAAAGGTCGTCTGAAAACCTTTAAATACAGGTTTTCAGACGACCTTTCATGTTTACAGCCTTACCGTAATACTTTTACAGCTTTGCCAATGCCTGATTGAACGTTTCGCTCGGGCGCATGGCTTGGGCGGCTTTTGCTGCGTCGGGGGCGTAGTAGCCGCCGATGTCGGCTGCTTTGCCTTGTGCGGCGGAAAGCTCGGCAACGATTTTGGCTTCGCCGGCGGTCAGGGTTTCTGCCAACGGCGCAAACGCTGCTTTCAATTCCGCGTCTTTATCCTGCGCTGCCAGCTCTTGCGCCCAGTAGAGGGTGAGGTAGAAATGGCTGCCGCGGTTGTCGAGTTCGCCTGCTTTGCGTTTGGGCGATTTGTCGTTCAACAGCAGTTTTTCGGTGGCGGCATCCAGCGTGTCGGCGAGGACTTGGGCTTTGGTGTTGCCGGTTTTTTGCGCCAGATGTTCAAACGATACGGCGAGCGCGAGGAATTCGCCCAGCGAGTCCCAACGCAGGTGGTTTTCTTCGAGGAACTGTTGAACGTGTTTCGGTGCGGAGCCGCCCGCGCCGGTTTCAAACATACCGCCGCCGTTCATCAATGGAACGATGGACAGCATTTTCGCGCTGGTGCCGAGTTCCAAAATCGGGAACAGGTCGGTCAGATAATCGCGCAGGACGTTGCCGGTTACGGAAATGGTGTCTTCGCCGTTTTTCAGACGGCCTAAGCTGAACTTGGCGGCTTCTTCGGGCGCGAGGACGCGGATGTCGAGGCCGTCGGTATCCAGTTCGGCAAGGTAGGCGTTGACTTTGGCAAGCAGGCTTTTATCGTGCGGACGGTTTTCGTCGAGCCAGAACACGGCGGGCGTGTTGCTCAGGCGGGCGCGGTTGACGGCGAGTTGTACCCAGTCTTTGACGGGCGCGTCTTTGGTTTGGCACATACGCCAGATGTCGCCTGCCTCAACGTCGTGCTGCATCAGGACTTTGCCTGCCGCATCGATGACTTGAACCTGACCGTCGGCTTCGATTTCGAAAGTTTTATTGTGTGAACCGTATTCTTCGGCCGCCTGCGCCATCAGACCGACGTTGGGCACGGTACCCATGGTTGTCGGATCGAACGCGCCGTGTTCGCGGCAGAAGTCGATGGTTGCTTGATAAACGCCTGCGTAGCTGCTGTCGGGAATCACGGCTTTGGTGTCTTGCGCTTTGCCGTCTTTGTCCCACATACGGCCGGAATTACGAATCATCGCGGGCATGGAAGCATCGACGATGACATCGCTGGGAACGTGCAGGTTGGTGATGCCTTTGTCGGAATCGACCATCGCCAAATCGGGGTTGGCGGCGTAAACGGCGGCGATTTCGGCTTCGACGGCGGCGCGGGTGTCCGCATCCAGTTTGTCCAGATTGGCCAGCAGGTTGCCGAAGCCGTTGTTGACGTTGACACCGGCGGCAGCCAGTTTGTCGCCGAATTTTTCAAAGACGGGCGCAAAGAACACTTTGACGGCGTGTCCGAAGATAATCGGGTCGGACACTTTCATCATGGTGGCTTTCATGTGCAGCGAGAACAAAACGCCTTTTGCTTTCGCATCTTTTAATTGTTCGGCAAGGAAGGCGAGCAGGGCTTTTTTGCTCATCACGGTCGCGTCGATGATTTCGCCGGCTTTCAGGGCAACAGGCTCGCGCAACTCTTTCTTGTTGCCTTGTTTGTCGGTAAACACGATGGATACGGAAGTCGCATCGGGTACGGTAACAGATTGTTCGTTATGGAAAAAGTCGCCGCTTTGCATGGTGGCAACGTGGGTTTTGGAGTCTTTGGTCCATGCGCCCATGCTGTGCGGATTTTTTTTCGCAAAGTTTTTCACTGCTTTAGGCGCGCGGCGGTCGGAGTTGCCTTCGCGCAGGACAGGGTTGACCGCGCTGCCTTTGATGCGGTCGTAACGCTCGCGCACGGCTTTTTCTTCGTCGGTTTGCGGGTCGGCGGGATAATCGGGGACGGCAAAGCCTTTGGCCTGCAATTCTTTAATCGCGGCGGTCAGTTGCGGTACGGACGCGCTGATGTTCGGCAGTTTGATCACGTTGGCGTCGGGCTGTTTCACCAGTTCGCCCAACTCGGCAAGCGCATCGGGTACGCGCTGCGCTTCGGTCAGATATTCGGGGAACGCCGCCAGAATGCGGCCGGACAGGGAAATATCGCTGGTTTTGACTTCGATACCGGCATGGCGGGTAAACGCCTGCACAATCGGCAGCAGGGATTGGGTCGCCAGCGCGGGGGCTTCGTCGGTATGGGTGTAGATAATGGTGGCTTTGCTAGTCATGGGATATTCTCTTGTAGGTTAGGTTTTTCTTTTCGAATGCGGCGCAAAAGCGCGCTGCGTGGCTATTATGGCATATTTCGGCAGGCTTGGGATATGGTTTTAATATGTTATCAATCAGTTTGCAAAAAGGTCGTCTGAAACGGCTTCGGTAGCGTTTTCAGACGACCTTTGGGGGGATTATAGGGAATATTTTTTCTTTAATGCACGGACGGCTTTCAATATTTCTGCATTGCTTTTCTTAACTCCTTCTTGAGCTTTATTTCGTTTTTCTAGAAAAGCCATTACATCCAATTGGTTTATTTCAGGGTTTTTTTCTCCGTCACCCATCAAGGTTTTTTGATGTTTTATCAAATATTCCAAGACATGACTTGCCAATATGTTGATTTCGACCCTCCGGTTAACCACTGCTTTAATTTCAGAATCGCGGAAATCAGCATCCAAAAACCTTCCGGTAACTTTTTTCCACTCAGCATCCAGCTTTTTTGCAGCTTCAAAAAATTCTGGAGAATGTGTCGAATTTTCTCCGGCTCGGTTAAATTCATCTTGTGCCGCCATCAATTCCGAATGAGACTGTAAAACGATTTCGAAAAATTTAACCAAATCCGCCCGTCCGTATGGCGATTTCACATTTGAAATAGGGATTGGCTCCAGCAGTTTCGGATCAGGCTCGGGAAAGTCGTTGATCATTTTGGCATACCCGGTGGGCAGCATAACCTTGCCTTTGGAAGACTGCACCGCGACGCGTTTTCCTGCAACGGGTTTGGCAGCGGCACTTACGCAGGCGGTCAATGCGGATGCGGTCAGCAACACTGAAACGAAGCGGATGAAAGCAGTCATAAAGCTCCTTAAATATTGTGTTGATAATCTGTTAGTCCGACGGTGGTAAAAAAGGTTTCTTATTTTCAGACGACTTTGGAGAGGGAATCCAATTAGGGTATTGATATAGCAAACTTAAAAATATTTTTATGAATAACGCCCCAAATCTGCTTAAACTCTCTTCAAATATCACAGATTAACCTACAGACTGCTGATAATTTATTTATTAGAAAAGACCACAAATTTTCCATTAGGATAGGAACCTTCATATCCACATGGAAAACCATTATTGAGATAAATTAGCCTCATTTTTTCAATAAATGGAAATGTTTTATTATGGGCAACGCATAATAAAAGTTTTAGCATATCTCCCTCCATATTATTAAAAAGGAGGGAGATTTCCGTACCAGCATCATAACCAACTTTTTTGGTTGCGCCACAAAAGTCCTTTGAATAATTTAATTCTTCTTCCAAAAAATGATTAATTTTGGATAGTATGTTGCTATTTCCGTAAATATTTAAATTGACTATCTGGTTTTCCCATAAAGATTGCCAATCTTGAAAAAATTCTTCTGAATCATTGGTTGCAAAATAAGTAGCTAAATCACCATCATGGATTATCTTAATTTGATCATCTTTTATGTTAAAAGGTGAAGCGTAGAATTTTTCATTCTTTAAGAATTGAATTAATTCATCATGTTCAATATCTTTAATATTCCACATATATCC
>CAUOMQ010000180.1:0-4437 GCA_963456805.1 uncultured Neisseria sp.
TACTGTCTGCGGCTTCGTCGCCTTGTCCTGATTTAAAGTTAATCCACTATAAATAAGAGAAGCCATAGGTTAACTTGTTAACATTTTGCGCTTATTTGCGCCGTCTTTCAAGTTTGGCGGCGAATGGCAAAAGGTCGTCTGAAAACGTTTTTCAGACGACCTTTTGCAATCGTTCCAAGCTTTATTGATAAATCTGCCCGTCGTGTTCCAGCCAGCCGTCGGCATGGCGGCCTGCGGGGTCGTGGTGCGTCCAATGGAGGACGCCGCCCTGCTCCGACCATTCGTATTCGCCGTAGAAGCCGACTTTATCGCCTTTTTTCAAGCCTTTGATTTTGTCGGTGAGGTCGATGTTGTGCGCCACTAAAAGCGTTTGCCCGCTGGACAGTTTCAAGATAAAACGCTGATGGCGCGTGCCTTGGTTGTCGTCGGGCAGCGTTTTGAGAACCGTACCTGCGCCTTTCACCTGAATATCGCTCTGTTGGTTTTCAAAGGCTTGCTGCAATATTTGTTCCGCGCTGCCCTGCCCTGCTTGGCGGTCGGATTTCGGCTGCTTCGGTTGCGATTTTTTGGATTCAGACTGCTCAGACTGAGGCTGCTCGGATGGGCGTTTTTCCGCTTGGGTTTGGGGCTGCGTTTGGGTTTGTACCGCATCCGCTGCCTGACCTTGCCGCCCCTGCTGCATTTTTTGATAACCGACTACCACGGCGGCAACAATCAGTATCCAAATCCATTTGTTTTTGTTCATAAAATCCACGCCCAAAAAAATGCCCGACGGTTCATCGGGCATAAATTATTTGAAAGGAGTTAAATCACGATAACGTGAGCCGCCATTATATACAAAACCGGCGGAAAAATCAGCATTTTCAGTCCGATACCTGAAGCGGCGGCGTGATCACGCTTTTTTGTTTCCCTGACTGTATTTCATTTCGTATTTGATGTCGTTCAGGATTTTTTTCACGTTGTAATCCAAAAGCTGTTCCACCAAATCGGGCGCCTGTTCGCTGAGGGTTTGTTGGAGCTGGTAGGTAAACAGCGCCATTTGTTTCTGCACGGCGGTGCGTATCATGCCGTTGACGGCATCGGCGACGTGCGGGCGCAGGCGTTTGATCAAACGCTCGCTCAGGTCTTGCTCGGAAATGCAGAACACTTCCCTGCGGTTGATGACCTGCGGGTTTAATACGTTGATATGGACGGTAATTGGCGGCGTTTCTTCTTTGGGGTCGTCTGAAACCTGCTCTTGCGCCTGCGGATTTTCGTTTTCAGACGACGTTGCCTCTGCTTTTGCAGGCGCGTCAAATTCGACTGTTTTACGTTTCGGATTCAGCCAAACCGTGCGCGTGGACTCGATTTGCCTGTCGGACGCGCTCATTTGCAGCGAAGACTGCGCGTTCAGCCAGTTTTCCTGCAAAATCACCATCGCATCGGTCTCCGCCGTTTCAGCGGCTTCTTCCTCCAGCATGGCGTTGTGTTCCTCCTGCCATTTGCGCAGATATTCCGTCAACACGGCATCGCGGTTGGCATCGTCGAGCTTGACCGACTTGGCTTTGGGCTTCTGCTCGAAGGCAGGCTCTTGAGATTCGCGCACCAAAGGCGCGTGTGTGTAAGGTGCGTTCAATTGGCGGGTTTGCCGCAGCTTTTCCAAGCGGCTTTCCCAATCCAGGCTTTCATCCGTTTGTTGTGGCGTATCGGGACGATTCGTATCCATTTTTAGCTTTCGTTCTTCCGTTGTGTCATTTCATTTCACGCGCATAGCGAATGCCGTGATTTGCTATAATGCGGTATTTTAACAGATTCCCAGGAACACATCATGAGCAGCATCGAACAACGCCTCGAATATTTGGAAGAAGCCAACGACGTTTTGCGTATGCAGAACCACGTCCTCGCCACCGCCCTCAAAGGCCTGATCCGTTCGCTGCCGTCCGAGATGGCAAACGAAGCCGTCGAGTCCATCCAGCTTGCCTTCGAAGACGCGCTCGCCGAATTGAACTACGAAGACAGCCCGCATACCGACCTCTTCCATGACGTAACCTACGCTTTTTTCCGCGAAAAAGACCACTGACGCGTAGCGACTTCCCCAAACCGTGTTAAACTATCCGTTTATTTATTAATATCCGTAAAGAAGGAACCTCCCCATGAACATGAAAAAATGGATTGCAGCCGCCCTCGCCTGCTCCGCGCTGGCGCTCTCCGCCTGCGGCGGCCAAAGCAAAGACGCTTCCTCGTCAGCCCCTAAAGCCGACAAAGTGTACCGCGTCGCCGCCAACGCCGAATTCGCCCCTTTCGAATCATTGGATTCCGCCGGCAACGTTGAAGGTTTCGACGTCGATTTGATGAACGCGATGGCTAAAGCCGGCGGATTCAAAGTCGAATTCAAACACCAGCCTTGGGACAGCCTCTTCCCCGCGCTCAAAAACGGCGATACGGATATCGTCATCTCCGGCGTAACCATTACCGACGAGCGCAAGCAGTCCATGGATTTCACCGACCCTTATTTTGAAATTACCCAAGTCGTCCTCGTTCCCAAAGGTAAAAAAGTCGCCTCTTCAGACGACCTCAAAAACATGGCGAAAGTCGGTGTCGTTACCGGACAAACCGGCGACTTCTCCGTTTCCAAACTCTTGGGCAACGACAATCCTAAAATCGCCCGCTTCGAGAGCGTTCCTTTGGTCATCAAAGAGCTGGAAAACGGCGGCGTGGATGCCGTAGTCAGCGACAGTGCGGTCATCGCCAACTATGTGAAAAACAACCCGACCAAAAGCATGGACTTCATCACCCTGCCTGATTTCACGATTGAAAACTACGGCATAGCCGCACGCAAAGGCGACGAAGCGACCGTCAAAATGCTGAACGAAGCGCTGAAAAAAGTACGCGACAGTGGCGAATACGACAAAATCCACGCCAAATACTTCGCCAAAGAAGGCGATAAAGCGGCAGCCGCCAGCCAAGCAGCCAGCCAACCTGAAGCAGCCAAATAATCTGTTTCAACGTTCTTAAGCAATAAGAAAGGTCGTCTGAAAGCCTGTATCGCGGGTTTCAGACGACCTTTTATGTCGGATTTTGTTCCGAAGGCAGTTATTGTACGGATTAACCGAACCCTCGTTATTGCCGAACGAATCCGCCATAGAAATTCAAATACACAGAAAGTCCCTTATGTCCCAATCCACACCCGCCCCGCTGGGCGAAAAGCAAATGGCGGTTTTGATGGCGATGTTGGTTGCCCTGATGCCGTTTTCGGTCGATGCCTACCTGCCCGCCATTCCGGAAATGGCGCAGTCGCTGAGCACGGATATCCACCGCATTGAGCAGAGTTTGGTTTTGTTTATGTTCGGCGTGGCGTTCGGTCAGATTGCCGGTGGCGCGGTTTCGGACATCAAGGGACGCAGACCGGTGGCTTTGTTCGGTTTGAGCATTTATTTTGCGGCCGTTGTCGCGCTGACGATGGTGCAGTCGGTGGACGGGCTGTTGAACCTGCGCGCCGTACAGGCGTTCGGGGCGGGGATGACGGTGGTCATCGTCGGGGCGATGGTGCGCGATTATTATTCGGGCAGACAGGCGGCGCAGATGTTTGCCTTAATCGGCATTATCCTGATGGTCGTACCGCTGATTGCACCTATGTTCGGCTCTCTGTTGCAGGAATTGGGCGGCTGGCGTTTTATTTTCGGTTTTTTGGCGGCGTATTCGTTTGTTTTGTTCATCTTGGTGTTTGCTTTCCTGCCGCGTCCGAAGCAGACGGGCAAAATCGGGATGGACATTTTCGGATTGGTGGCAGGCAGGTTCGCTAGGGTGCTGAGAACGCGGGCGGCGATGGGCTATCTGTTTTTTCAGGCATTCAGCTTTGCGTCGATGTTTGCATTTTTGACGGAATCGTCTTTTGTTTACCAAAAGCTGTACCATGTTACGCCGCGCCAATACGCTTGGGTGTTTGCGCTGAACATCCTCACGATGGCTTCGTTTAACCGCATCACGGCATGGCGGCTGAAAACGGGGGCGCACCCGCAAAGTATTTTGAAATGGGGCATTATCGTGCAGTTTGTGGCGAACCTGACGATGGTACTGCTGGTCTGGTCGATGGGACTGCCGCCGATGTGGGCTTTGGTGCTTTGTGTAATGTTTTCGGTAGGCACACAGGGCTTGGTCGGCGCGAACACGCAGGCTTGCTTTATGGCTTATTTCAAGCAGGAAAGCGGCAGCGCAAACGCGGTATTGGGCGTGTTCCAATCCATCATCGGCGCAAGCGTGGGGCTGTTGGCGACGCGGCTGCACAATGGTTCTGCGTTGGTGATGGCGGGCATGATGCTGGCTTCGACGGTATGCGGGATTGTGTTGCTGTGGCTCTGCTCGCATCAGGCTTGGAAGGAAAACGATAAAAGCGAATATGTGTGAATATAGTGGATTAACTTTAAACCAGTACGGCGTTGCCTCGCCTTGCCGTACTAT
>CAUOMQ010000181.1:0-4353 GCA_963456805.1 uncultured Neisseria sp.
GGTTTATACGAACTCGCCTTGGGCGGCACGGCGGTCGGCACGGGTTTGAACAGCCATCCCGAATACGCCGAAAAAGCCGCCGCCAAACTCGCCGAACTGTCCGGCCTGCCGTTTGTCAGCGCGCCGAACAAGTTTGAAGCCTTGGGCGGACGCGATGCCGCCGTTGCCGCTTCGGGCGCACTGAAAACGCTGGCGGTAAGCCTGAACAAAATCGCCAACGACATCCGCTGGCTGGCAAGCGGCCCGCGCTGCGGTTTGGGCGAAATCAAAATCCCCGAAAACGAGCCGGGTTCGTCCATCATGCCGGGCAAAGTCAACCCGACCCAATGCGAAGCGATGACCATGGTGTGCTGCCAAGTGTTCGGCAACGACGTTACCATCGGCATGGCGGGCGCGTCGGGCAATTTCGAGCTGAACGTCTATATGCCCGTTATCGCCTACAACCTCTTGCAATCCATCCGCCTCTTGGGCGACGCGTGCAACAGCTTCAACGAAAACTGCGCCGCCGGCATCGAACCCGTGCCGGAGAAAATCGACTATTTCCTGCACCATTCCCTGATGCTCGTTACCGCGCTGAACCGCAAAATCGGCTACGAAAACGCCGCTAAAGTCGCCAAAACCGCCTATAAAAACGACAAATCGCTGCGCGAAACCGCCGTTGAGTTGGGCTTGCTGACAGGCGAAGAGTTTGACGAACTGGTCGTCCCCGCCGATATGGTTCATCCGCGCTGATTAAGGGTTTGAAATACGGCAAAGGTCGTCTGAAAATGTTTCAGACGACCTTTTTTGATGTTTGAAACCGTCAAACGGCTTGCTTATTTGTCGTGGCGCACCATCTTCGGCGCGTAGCGTCCCGCGCGTTCTTTGAGGCGTTTGACCAGGCCTTCGGTGGTGTTCGGTACGCCGTCGACACAGAAGGCCTGGTAGAGGACGGCGCGCATCGCGTCGTTTTTGTTGAAGGTCGAGCCTATGGGTTTCCATTCGGCTTTGCGCGGCTCGATCCAGCGGCGGTTGACGGTGTCGCCGTAGCCGAACACTTTATAAGACGAGCGTTTGTCTTTGCCGTAGGTGAAGGAAGAGCGGGCGCAGAAGAGGCCTTCGACGGTCAGGTTGTCATGGCCTTTGTCGGAACGGACGTTGAGGATGTAGCGGATGCTGCCGTCGGGAGAGGGCATGATTTGCAGGCTGCTGAGGAGGATTTTGGGCTGCTTACCGTAGTCTTCGCTGACGTAGAGGTCGAACCAGTCGCCGGATTGGGTGTCGGGCAGCGGCGGGAGCGCGGTTTTTTGTTCGGCGAACTCGCGGGCTGCGGCTTCTTCGGGGCTTTCTTTGTAGCGTGTGTTGAAGGGGGTATCTTTTTCGCTGAATCCGGCGGCGTTGACTGCCGTGGCGGCGAGGCAGAGGGTCAGGAGGGCGAGACGGCGCATGGTGTGCTCCAAAGTGAAAAACGGCTTTATTTTATGGGTTCGGCGGGGTGGGGTGCAAGTAAGTACGGTATAATTCATGTTAATCCTTTTAACGGAACATCGGAAACTATGAACGCACACACATTAGACTTGAAGGGGCTCAGATGCCCTTTGCCGATTTTGAAAACCAAAAAAGCGTTGGCGCAAATGCAGGCGGGCGAAGTCCTGACCGTGTTGGCGACCGACGGCGGCGCGCCCGGCGATTTTGAGGCTTTCTGCCGTCAGACCGGGCATGTCTTGCTCGAATCGCGCGAAGAAGACGGCGTGTTCACGCTGGTTGTGAAACACAAATAGAGGTCGTCTGAAAATGGCGAAACGTCCGATTTCAAGGCTTTTGACACCTTCTTGTGAAGCTTGTAGTTTGATTTTATTAAGTTTTACAAGTGAATCATTATTAGATAAAGGAAAATAATGAAAAAGCAACTTTTTCTACTCTTTTCGGTTTTGCTGGGATATTCCGAACTTTCTTTTTCATACGATCCAACCCGCGGAGCGCTGCAGAATGCGCCGGAATTGCGTAGTTACGGTTATAACCAGCAAGATATTTATAATAGATATCACCCATCGGGGAATGTCGGTAATTCTTATAACAATAACGGCAATTCCTATAACAATATGAATCCGATTATTATCGACGTGCCATCGAAATATGGGGCGATAGTGTATAGTGAAAAAACAGGACTTATTACAGATTCTGCTAATGAGGATTCATTGGAGGAGGCTAAGCGTGTTGCTATTCAGAAATGTGAAAAAGGGGATCCCAGTAAATCTTGCATAGTTTTTTCATGGGTTAGGAACGGTTGCCTTGCAATGGCTACAGGACAAAAAAATGGGCGACGTACTATTATGACAGGATCTTCTAGCATGGAAGGAAAAGCAGAAAAAGATGCTTTAAAAAGATGTATTTCCAGTAAGTCCAAGGAGTGTACTATTATTGCCCCTGAACGCTGTTCCCTGCCTACCCCGCTTTTTTAAATCTATATGAAAGGTCGTCTGAAAATGGCGAAACGTCCGATTTCAAGGCTTTTGACGCTTGCCGTTTTCTCCGTTTTATTAGCGGCGTGCGGCAGGGAAGAAGTGCCGCCCGAGCAGATGGCGGATCGTGCGAACGCGGCAGCGGAATTGTTCCGTCAAGGCTGCGTCGCTTTTGACGGGGTTGCCGATAAAGTGCGCGCGTTTGCCGATAATGAAAAGCTGACGGCTTTGAACGCGGAAGAAATCGGCAGGCTGCCCGCAGGTTTCATCGAGCCGGATGCGCTTGCCGTTTGGAAGAAAACGCAGGACGGCGCGGATTATTATTTGAGCCTGACTGGCGACAGTTGCAGCGTGAAGACGGCGCGGGCGGACGAAAACTTGATACGCAAGCAGTTTATGGTGTTGGTCGAAAACCCGCCGAAGGGTTTGAACAACGAATTGCGCACCGATCAAGCCTCCGAATCGCCGGTTCCGATCCGTCAGCTGTCCTACGCGTGGCGCGCTTCGGGCAGCCCGGAAGAAACCCTGTTGACCGTCAAAACCACCCCGTCCGACCAGCTGCCTGTGCAGGCGGTGTTTTACCTGACGCATCAGTCCTACAACGGCAAGCCTGTTCTTGTGCAATAGCCTTTTCAGACGAGCTTTAAGGAAACATCAAGGGGTCGTCTGAAACCTAAAAATCTAAAAAGGAATACCCATGCAAACCCTGACCATCATCCGCCCCGACGATATGCACCTGCACCTGCGCGACGGTGACGCGCTCAAAGCCGTTGCCCCCTATACCGCCCGCCAGATGGGGCGCGCCGTCATCATGCCCAACCTCAAACCGCCCGTCGTCAGCGTTGCCGACGCGCTTGCCTACAAAGCGCGCATCATGGCGGCATTGCCCGAAGGCAGCGCGTTTGAGCCGTTGATGACGCTCTACCTGACCGACCAAGCCACGCCCGAGCTTGTGCGCGAAGCCAAAGCCGCCGGTATCGTCGCCTTCAAACTCTACCCCGCAGGCGCGACCACTAATTCCGATTCCGGCGTAACCGACCTTTTCAAACTCATCCCCGTGTTGGAAGAAATGGCAAAACAAGGCATCCTGTTCCTCGTTCACGGCGAAGTAACCGACCCCAAAATCGACATCTTCGACCGCGAAGCCGCCTTCATCGAACGCGTGATGAACCCCGTTTTGGCGCAAGTGCCGAATCTTAAAGTCGTGTTTGAACACATCACCACCGCCGAAGCCGCACGCCTTGTTTTGGAAGCAGGCGACAACGTTGCCGCCTCCGTTACTCCGCAACACCTCCTGCTCAACCGCAACGACCTCTTGGTTGGCGGCGTGCGCCCCCATCATTTCTGCCTGCCCGTACTCAAACGCGAAACCCACCGTCAGGCATTGGTTGCCGCCGTTACCGGCGAGAAGGCGCACAAATTCTTCCTCGGCACCGACTCCGCGCCGCACGCCAAATCCGCCAAAGAAAACGCCTGCGGCTGCGCCGGTATGTTCAGCGCCATGACCGCCATCGAGCTTTACGCCGAAGTGTTTGAAAAAGCAGGCGCATTGGACAAACTCGAAGCCTTCGCCTCGAAAAACGGCGCAAGGTTCTACGGCATTCCCGAAAATACAGACACAATCACCCTCGTCAAACAAAGCCAAACCGTCCCCGCAAGCGTTCCCTACGGCGACGGCGAACTCGTCCCGATGCGCGCGGGCGGCGAGATAGGCTGGACAGTCAAATATTGAGCCGCACACCATGACCGCATGAAAATGCCTGCCCGAAAAGAGGCAGGCATTTTCATGCGGGAGCGGATAAAGGGCATCCTGAGGCTGTTTCTTAAACCACTTATGTTCTGCAAGAAGACAGCGGCTTTATTACGTTTGATCTCTTCTAAAAAAGGTCGTCTTAAAACAGTTTGGCGCAAA
>CAUOMQ010000182.1:0-4307 GCA_963456805.1 uncultured Neisseria sp.
CCTTAGCTCAAAGAGAACGATTCTCTAAGGTGCTGAAGCACCAAGTGAATCGGTTCCGTACTATCTGTACTGTCTGCGGCTTCGTCGCCTTGTCCTGATTTAAATTTAATTCACTATAACACGATGGAAAATTTACTGAACGGGAAGCCTGAAATGTCCGGTAATGGTATAGCGGTAGAGGATGTCGTCTTCACGGGTTCCTAAACCGATATTGTGGATAATCAGGGGTCTGTCTCCAATTTTGCGGTCGGAGACGATGCCGATGTGGGGGCGGTTGCCTTTAAGCTCCCAAGTCACAATGTCGCCTGCCTGATAATTCGTATCCTGTACCGCCCAGCCTTGGCGTGTGAAATAAGTCATGAGGTTGGGCACCCGGCGGTGGTCGATGTTGGCATCGGGTTGTTTCAAGCCCCAACGGTTGGGATAGGCGGAGAAGTTTCGGCTCATGTCTTGATGGACAAGTTCTTGCAAATCCATATTTTGGTCGCGCAGGGCGCGGATGATGACGTCGGTACACACGCCTTTTTTCATCGGTACGTCACCCATCGGATATTTGAGTTTGGTATAGGCAGAGTCATAACGCAGGGTCTTGCCGATTTGGTTGCGCGCAGATTGGACGATTTTCGGGGATGGTCGGTCGGGTTGGGTAATGGATTGTGAAGAGCCGGTACGGATAAGTGGGATGGTCGGACCGTAAGGGCTGTGATAAAACCAAAAAGCCGCAGCCGTAATCAAGGCAATGGCAACCGCAATGCTGGCAAGAACGAGATTGAGGGAGGTTTTGCGTTTCATGATTTGCGCACGGATTTAATGTAAATGTTATATTCGTTATTTATCAGATTTCGGGGTAGGGTGGCAATCAAAAGAGGAGTAACGGTCTTTATTAGGTATATTCGGACGGGTAATCAATACGTTTTTGAGGGGAAAATGGCATTTTGTTAACGCTAAATCTCCTGTTTAGTCAAAATGATACTTTGGTTTTGCATACCTTTTCCAAGTACGGCATTTTAGAATCCGCCTCTTTTTGAGAAAATACCGCAGCATTAGCAGTAATGCGGTATAAGTCTTACAGCCTGATTGTGAATTCGCTCGAAAATTTTAGGGCAAACCGATAATTTGAATTCCAACCGGTTTCGATATAAAGCATAGCGTGCAAAGTAAACTTTAATATTTTGATATTGTTTCATTTTGTTGTTCTTTTATATCAATCAAAAACATAAACCAACCATACCCAAAAAAGGAATCTCCCCGGTGAAACGAATCTTCTTGTTTCTCGCAACCAATATTGCCGTTTTGGTCGTCATCCGCGTTGTTTTGGCCGTACTTGGCATACACAGTACGGATCAGGTCGGCAGCCTGCTGGTGTACTCGGCCGTCGTCGGCTTTGCCGGTTCGATCATTTCATTATTGATGTCCAAATCCATCGCGAAAAACTCTGTCGGTGCGGAAGTCATCGTGCAGCCGCGCAATCAAGTGGAAGCGTGGTTGTTGGCGACTGTGGAAGCACAGGCGAGGCAGTGGAGCCTGAAAACGCCGGAAGTGGCGATCTACCATTCCCCCGAACCCAATGCTTTCGCAACCGGTGCCACGCGCAACAGTTCGCTGATTGCGGTGAGTACGGGTTTGCTCGAGCGCATGACGCGGGACGAAGTCGAAGCCGTTTTGGCGCACGAAATGGCGCACGTCGGCAACGGCGACATGGTTACGCTGACCTTGATACAGGGCGTGGTCAATACGTTTGTGGTTTTCCTTGCCCGCATCGTTTCCGGCATGATTGCACGCAACAACGACGGCAGCACTTCGCAAGGTACATATTTTTTAGTCAGCATGGTATTGCAGATCGTGTTCGGCTTTTTGGCAAGCATCATCGTGATGTGGTTCAGCCGTCAGCGCGAATACCGTGCGGATGCGGGAGCCGCCAAACTGGTCGGCGCGCCCAAAATGATTGCCGCGCTGCAACGCTTGAAAGGCAACCCGAGCGATTTGCCGCAGCAAATGAATGCGATGGGTATCGCCAGCGATGCCAAAGATTCTTTGCTCAGCACCCACCCCTCTTTGGAAAACCGGATTGCCCGCCTGAAAGCTTTATAATCAGGGCAGGGGTTCACATAATGGAAAGATGATTGAAGGTCGTCTGAAAATGTGAATCGCCCAACCAACTTCGGATATTCTTGAAAACCTGTTCATTCGGTTTGTATCAGCCGGATTCTGTCATATTGCAGAATCCGGCTGTTTTCATTTCAAGCTGTATTTTGGGTGTTCCCGTAAATGAATCTGAAATCAATACGGCGTTTCCTTGTTTGCGATTTTGTCTTGCCCTCCTGATTGTTGACGATTTCACTTATAATACCTTCCCTCATTTTCCATCTTCACACTCTATTTAAATTTCTCAACAAAATGACACACCCAAATTCCCCGCAATCCGAATTTTTACGCGGCATCAAAGAATGTTCGCCCATGCTTATCGGGCTTTTGCCGTGGGCGCTGATACTCGGCGTACAAGGCGGGCAGAAAGGGATGAGTTGGCTGGAAATGCTGCTGATGACGGGCATGAACTTTGCCGGCGGCTCGGAATTTGCAGCGGTCAACTTGTGGGCAAATCCGTTGCCGATACTGATCATCGCCACCGTTACCTTCATGATTAATTCGCGCCATATTCTGATGGGGGCGGCAATCGCGCCTTATATGCGGGATATGCCGCTGAAAAAAGCCATGCCCGCGCTGTTTTTTATGTGCGACGAAAGTTGGGCGCTGGCGTTTGCGGAAATCCAAAAGCGCAAGGCGATGGGGCTGCCGGCGTTCAATATGCCTTATTACGCGGGCGTGTGCTTTATCCTTTATACCACTTGGATCGGCTTTGCGGCGTTTGGCGCGGCGGTCGGGCCGATGTTCGGCGATGTTGCGGCATGGGGTTTCGGCATGGCGTTTCCTGCCGTGTTTTTGGTGCTGCTGCGGGGTATGTGGAAAAGCTTTAAGGCGGCACGCCCGTGGTTTGTCAGCCTGATTGTGGCGGGGGGGACTTATTTGTCGGTGGACGGGCATTGGTATGTGCCGATGGGTGCGATTTCCGGCCTGCTTGCCGCCTATCTTTGGGGAGAGAAGGAATGAAGGATTTGCTCTCTTGGCAGTCGTTCTTGCTGTTTGCCAGTATGCTGGCGGTAACGTATTCCACCCGCCTTATCGGTTTTTTTGCCTTGCGCAACCGCACCTTAAGCCGCCGCGCACAAATCGTGATGGAAGCCGCGCCGGGTTGCGTGTTGATTTCCGTCATCGCGCCTTATTTCGTTTCCAACAAACCGCACGAGCTGATAGCCATTGCGCTGACCGTGCTTGCCGCAAGCAGGTTTTCTATGTTGGTTACCGTGTTGATCGGTGTGGGCAGTTCTGGGCTGTTGGGGTATTTAATGCGCTAGGCGGCTGTGTTTGAGTGAAACCGGTTACACTTGTTTTCAGACGACCTTTCCCTTTCAGACGACCTTATCTTGTTATAATGTCGTCTGAAATTTTTTATAAAGCAAAATCATGGCAAACCAAAGACTCATCTACGGCTTCCACGCCGTCAACGCCCGCCTGTGGCAGAACCCGAAATCGATTACCGAACTCTACGTCCAAGAAGGCAAAAACGATGCCCGCACGCGCGACGTGTTGGAGAAGGCGGCAAATGAAAACGTGCGCGTACACTTCGCCGACGCCGACCGCCTCAACGCCATCAGCAAAGGCGCGCGGCATCAGGGCGTGGTCGGATTTATCGACGCTTCCAAAAACCACGTCCACCTCGAAGACGTATTGGAAAACCTGAGCGAACCGCCGCTATTACTGATACTCGACGGCATCACCGACCCGCACAACCTCGGCGCGTGCCTGCGTACCGCCGACGCAATGGGCGTACACGCCGTCATCGCGCCGAAAGACAAAAGCGCGGGGCTGAACGCCACCGTCAGCAAAGTCGCCTGCGGCGCGGCGGAAACCGTCCCCTACATCACCGTAACCAACCTCGCCCGCACCCTGCGCGAGCTGAAAGAATACGGCATCTGGATCATCGGCACCGACATGGGCGGCGACGCCGACCTCTATCACTGCGACCTGCCCGACAGCGCGGCATGGGTGATGGGCAACGAAGGCGAAGGCATGCGCCGCCTGACGCGCGAACATTGCGACATGCTGGTGTCGATACCCATGTTCGGCACGGTCGAAAGCATGAACGTCTCCGTCAGCGCGGGCATGGTGTTGAGCGAAACGCGCCGTCAACGGGTGTTGAAGGCAGAGAATTAACGCTTAGGTTTGTGAACAGAAAACGTCGTCTGAAA
>CAUOMQ010000183.1:0-4117 GCA_963456805.1 uncultured Neisseria sp.
ACCGATTCACTTGGTGCTTCAGCACCTTAGAGAATCGTTCTCTTTGAGCTAAGGTGAGGCAACGCCGTACTGGTTTAAAGTTAATCCACTATAAAAGCCGTATTCCTTATCGGCACGCTATTTCAGACGCCCCCCTCATCAATCACGGCACTTTGCCCGTCCCGACTTCTTTACGGTGTCTTCCCGCCGTTTTTTCCCGTAAAATAATGCCTTTAACTCCCGATACTTGTTTTCAGACGACCTGTCCCCACCGTAGAGGTCGTCTGAAATCCATTCTCTCTCAATTAAACCCAATACAATGATTCAAAAAATATTCTCATGGTTCGAATCCCGAATCGACCCCTATCCCGAAGCCGCCCCGAAAACGCCTGAAAAAGGGCTGTGGCGGTTTATCTGGAGCAACATCGAAGGCTTGCGCAAATGGATTGCCGTTTTGGCGGTGTTTACCGCCGGTATCGGCATCATGGAAGCCCTGTTGTTTCAATTTATGGGCAAAGTCGTGGACTGGCTCGGCAAATACACGCCCGCCACCCTGTTTGCCGAAAAAGGCTGGGCGTTGACGGCGATGGCGGCGATGATGGTGTTTTTCGCCCTCTGGACCTTCCTCGCATCCAACGTACGCCTGCAAACCCTGCAAGGCGTGTTCCCCATGCGCCTGCGCTGGAATTTCCACCGCCTGATGCTGGGGCAGAGCCTCGGCTTCTATCAGGACGAATTTGCCGGCCGCGTGTCCGCCAAAGTCATGCAGACCGCGCTGGCGTTGCGCGACGTGGTGATGACGGTTGCCGACATGGTCGTTTATGTGCTGGTGTATTTCATCACCTCCGGCGTGATTCTGGTCGCGCTCGACGGCTGGCTGCTGCTGCCCTTTATCGGCTGGATGATTGGCTTCGCCTTAGTGATGCGCTTCCTGATTCCCAAGCTCGGCAAAACCGCTTCGCGTCAGGCAGATGCGCGCTCGCTGATGACCGGCCGCATTACCGACGCCTATTCCAACATCACCACCGTCAAACTCTTCTCCCACGGCGCGCGCGAGGCGGCCTACGCCAAGCAGTCAATGGAAGAATTTATGGTTACGGTACACGCCCAAATGCGTTTGGCGACGCTTCTGCACACATGCAGCTTCATCGTCAACAGCTCGCTGACCGCCGGCACGACCGCGCTGGGCATCTGGCTTTGGTATCACGGACAGGTCGGCGTCGGCGCGGTTGCCACCGCCACCGCTATGGCGTTGCGCGTCAACGGCCTGTCGCAATACATCATGTGGGAATCCGCCCGATTGTTTGAAAACATCGGCACCGTCAACGACGGCATGGCAACCCTGTCCAAACCGCAAACCATCCTCGACAAGCCGAACGCCCTGCCGCTGAAAGTGTCGCAAGGCGAAATCAAGTTCGAACACGTCGATTTCTCCTACGAAGCCGGCAAACCGCTGCTCAACGGCTTCAACCTCACCATCCGCCCGGGTGAAAAAGTCGGCTTGATCGGGCGCAGTGGCGCGGGCAAATCCACCATCGTCAACCTGCTTTTGCGCTTCTACGAGCCGCAAAGCGGCACCATTTCGATTGACGGGCAAAACGTGGACAGCGTGACCCAAGAAAGCCTGCGCGCCCAAATCGGTTTGGTCACGCAAGACACCTCGCTGCTGCACCGTTCCGTGCGCGACAACATCGTTTACGGTCGCCCCGACGCCACCGACGCCGAAATGATTTCCGCCGCCGAACGCGCCGAAGCCGCCGACTTCATCCCCAACCTTTCCGACGCCAAAGGGCGGCGCGGCTATGACGCCCACGTCGGCGAACGCGGCGTGAAACTCTCCGGCGGCCAGCGCCAACGCATCGCCATCGCCCGCGTCATGCTCAAAGACGCGCCGATTCTGCTGCTCGACGAAGCCACCAGCGCGCTCGACTCCGAAGTCGAAGCCGCCATCCAAGAAAGCCTCGACAAAATGATGGACGGCAAAACCGTCATCGCCATCGCCCACCGCCTCTCCACCATCGCCGCGATGGACAGGCTCATCGTCTTGGACAAAGGCCGCATCATCGAAGAAGGCAGCCACGCCGAACTCCTCGAAAAACAAGGCCTCTACGCCAAACTCTGGGCGCACCAGAGCGGCGGTTTCCTCAACGAACACGTCGAGTGGGAGCATTAAAAACCGCCCGATAAGGCGGGCAAGCAAAAGGTCGTCTGAAACCGAAAATCAGGTTTCAGACGACCTTTTTTGATTTCGGCATAACGATGCGCTAAACTTCCCGCTTGTGCCGCCTGACAAGGCGGATGGCAGATTGCCTGTTCCCCTGATTCCGCCTGTTTTCATGACCAAGCGGGCAACAGGTTTTCTGCCACTTTATAGTGGATTAACTTTAAACCCGTACGGCGTTGCCTCGCCTTGTCCTGATTCAAATTTAATCCACTATACTGCAGCCGCGCCGATAAAAACACGACGGAGCGCATACCGTGACGGGTTTCGCGCCATTCGGCTGACAATATGTTCCAAACCAAAAATCCATCTATAAAGGTCGTCTGAAAATGAAACCATTGCTGATTCAAACACTGCGCACTACGCTGACAGCGTCTGTCGTACTTATGCTCGCTGCCTGTCCGAGCCATACCTCCGACAAATCGGATGCCAAGCCGCATACCCGTACCGCGAATACCGCCAAACCCAAAGCCGTAGTTGCGCTTGCGCTCGGCGGCGGCGCATCCAAAGGCTTTGCCCATATCGGCATTATCAAAGTCTTGAAAGAAAACAATATTCCCGTCAAAGTCGTGACAGGCACATCCGCAGGCTCCATCGTCGGCAGCCTGTACGCTTCAGGCATGTCGCCCGACCGCCTCGAACTCGAAGCCGAAATTTTGGGCAAAACCGACTTGGTTGACCTGACCCTGTCCAGCAGCGGCTTCATCAAAGGCGAAAAACTGCAAAACTACATCAACCAAAAAGTCGGCAACCGCCCCATCCAACAATTGCCGATTAAATTCGCCGCCGTCGCCACCGATTTTGAAAGCGGCAAAGCCGTCGCCTTCAACCGAGGCAACGTCGGACAGGCAGTCCGCGCGTCCGCTTCCATCCCCAACGTGTTCCAGCCCACCATGATTGGCGGCCGCCGATACGTTGACGGCGGTCTGTCGCAGCCCGTTCCCGTCAGCGCGGCTAAAAAACAAGGCGCCAATTTCATTATCGCCGTCGATATTTCCGCCCGTCCGGTGAAAAACGTCAACCAAGGCTTTTTCTCTTACCTCGACCAAACGTTCAACGTCATGAGCATTCCGCTGCTCCAACACGAATTGGGTCAGGCAAACGTCGTGATCAAACCGCAAGTGTTGGAGATGGGTTCTATCGGCGGTTTCGACCAAAAACGACGCGCCATCCAGCTGGGTGAAGAAGCCGCCCGCGCCGCCCTGCCCGAAATCAAGCGCAAACTCGCCGCCTATCAATATTAACCAACCGCCTACCACAGCAAAAAGGTCGTCTGAAAACAGTTTTCCGTTTTCAGACGACCTCTAATATAGTGGATTAAATTTAAATCAGGACAAGGCGACGAAGCCGCAGACAGTACAGATAGTACGGAACCGATTCACTTGGTGCTTCAGCACCTTAGAGAATCGTTCTCTTTGAGCTAAGGCGAGGCAACGCCGTACTGGTTTAAAGTTAATCCACTATACATCGCGGGACAGCATCAAAGGATGTTTTATGAATAAAAAACTCATCGCCTTGATATTAATGGGCGTTTCGCTGAACGCAGCGGCAGACAGCGCGGAAGACAATCTGATGAACGCGCGTTCCGCCTACCGCACCGCCCTGAAACAGCAAACCGGCAACGACAGCAAAATCATCTCGCTGCAAAGCGACCTTGAAGACGCGCAATACCGCCTGCAAAAAGCCCAAGCCGACATCGTCCGCTTACAGGGCGAGCTTCAGGCGGCAATGAATGTGAAAAGCCAACAGGCGGAAACATTGAGGCAAGCAGGGCAGCAGCTCGATGCCGCGTGGGGCGCCGTGTACGGTCCGGGCGGAACCAAAGCAGGGCGGTAAACGGTCTGCGGTTTGCCGCTTCGATAGATATAGTGGATTAAATTTAAATCAGGACAAGGCGACGAAGCCGCAGACAGTACA
>CAUOMQ010000184.1:0-4106 GCA_963456805.1 uncultured Neisseria sp.
GGGATGGGTCGTCTGAAAAGGGGCGGGGTATTGGGGGCTGCGTGAAATCGGTTTATCCGGGCTTGCGTTTGAGTGGGAAGGCTTTTTAGGAGCGCCGTCATTTCCACACAGGATTTTTATGGTTACGGAAAGGACGGCGGGCGACGGCTGAAGCTTGATTTGCGCTGTGGCAGAACTTGTTTTCCCGCCATTAAGCCTGCCTTCACGCTTTGGCACCAAGCATCAACCGCCCTATCAGTCGCCCATTGCCGCCAGTAGCTCTGCCTGATGTTCGGCAATCAGGGCGTTGGTGATTTCTTCCAAGTCGCCGTCCATCACAAAATCCAGCTTGTGCAGGGTGAGGTTGATGCGGTGGTCGGTCACGCGGCCTTGCGGGTAGTTGTAGGTGCGGATGCGCTCGCTGCGGTCGCCGCTGCCGATAAGGGATTTGCGTTCGGCGGCTTCTTTGGCTTGGGCTTCGCGTTTTTGCGCATCGTTCAGGCGGGCGGCGAGGACTTTCATCGCCTGCGCCTTGTTGGCGTGTTGGCTGCGGCCGTCTTGGCATTCGACCACCATGCCGGTGGGCAGGTGGGTGATGCGGACGGCGGAGTCGGTTTTGTTGATGTGCTGACCGCCCGCGCCGGATGCGCGGAAGGTGTCGATGCGCAGGTCGGCGGGGTTCAGTTCGATGTCTTCGAGTTCGTCCGCTTCGGGCATGACGGCGACGGTACAGGCGGAGGTATGGATACGGCCTTGGCTTTCGGTGGCGGGGACGCGCTGTACGCGGTGGCCGCCCGATTCGAATTTCAGACGACTGTACGCGCCCAAACCGACAATGCGGGCGATGACCTCTTTATAACCGCCCAACTCGCTTTCATTGGCGGAAACGATTTCGACCTGCCAGCGGTTGCGCTCGGCGTAGCGGCTGTACATACGCAGCAAATCGCCTGCAAACAGCGCGGCTTCATCGCCGCCCGTTCCGGCGCGCACTTCGATGAAGATGTTTTTGTCGTCGTCGGCATCTTTGGGCAGCAGCAGTTTTTGCAGTTCGGTATCGAGCGTGTCGATTTTGGCTTTTGCCGCTTCGATTTCTTCGGCGGCAAAGTCTTTCATTTCGGGATCGGACAGCATTTCTTCGGCATCCGCCAAGTCGCTTTGCGCCAGCTGATAGTTTTGGAACACTTCGACCACAGGCGTCAATTCGGCGTGTTCGCGCGTGAGCTTGCGGTAGTTGTCCATGTCGGACGTGGCTTCGGGCTGTCCGAGGAGGTGGGTGACTTCTTCCAAACGGTCGGATAGTTGTTGTAATTTTTCGATGATGCTGGGTTTCATGTAAGTCTTTCTTTGAAGGTCGTCTGAAAGGTTTTCAGACGACCCGTTACGGATTGGCGCGGATGATAACCGATTACTTTTCCGTATTGCAGATCAGTGCAGTTTGCGGGTGGTAATTTCTGCCGCTTTTTCCTTCAATACGGGGATGTAGCTGCTGTTGCGGTACATCACGACGCTTTCCTTCGGCGATGCCGCGCTGACGGCGGCCAAAATCAGCGTGTCGCCCTGTTTGTAGAAGGCGATGTCGGATTTGTGTTGCGCGAACCAGTTTTCCTGATGCTCGAAATCTGTGCCTTGCGGGGCGAGGGCTTCGAATTCTTCCCGACTCAGGCGCGGGTAGGGCGGATAGAGCGCGTCGAATTCCTTTTTCACTTGGTGGAACATTTTTTTAGACGGTATCAGCATGATGTTTTGCAACGTGTCGTGCGTATCATCGAATTGGAAAACAATAATCGAACCGTCTGCATCGGGCATTGAGTAGGCATTGTTCATCGGAACGGACGTGCCGTTGCTGTAGCCTATGGTGCTGGAGGCTGCCTTAGCAAGTTGCGGATGCTTTTTCAGCGCGTCGGCCACTGTGGCTTTGCCCATGGTCAGGCCGTAGGGCGACGGATTGTCGGGATGAACGGCTTGTTTCGCCTGTGCGTCGGCGGCGGCTTTGATAGCGACACTGTTGTCGGTGCGGGTGGTTTCATTGACTTCGAAAGAACAGGCTGCCAGTATGACACAGGCTATCAGAGAATATAGGTATTTCATGGCATTTCCTTATCGTGGCCGTGCTGTTGCTTTTTGGTGGCGGACAGCATTTCTTCAGCACCCGCGGGCTGTCCGAGGAGGTGGGTGACTTCTTCCAGTCGGTCGCTGAGTTGTTGTAGTTTTTCTAAGATAGACGGCTTCATAATTCTTCCATAACAAATGCCGCCGGGAGTCGTCCGCGACGGCGCGAGGAGGCGATATTATAATGGGTTTGGTTGGAAATTCAAAAGGATATGGCGGAGTTTCTGATGGGCTGCGGCGATGTCGGTTTGCTTTGTGGCATCGGTTTGAAGTCCATCCCTTCGATTGCCCGTTTTGCTATACATGGCAAAAGGTCGTCTGAAAACCAAAATCCGGTTTTCAGACGACCTTTGTTTTGATTGGGCTTACTTAGGTGCAGCCAAGATACCTGTCAGGTTCAGCAGGAACAAAACCGTAAATCCGGTCAGGTAAATTAAGCCGAGGATGGCGAGGAGGTCCATACTTGCCGTCAGCTTGTGGCGTTTGTCGCCTTTGACGAGGCGGTAGTTCAGCCAAGCGAACACGGGGGCAGAAACGAAGGCGGTAATCATGGCGAATTTGAGCAGCTCCGCCATCGCGCTGTTGAACCAGAAAATCACTGCCAAGCCCGTACCTGCGACCCAAACGTTCCAGGCGAACAGTTCGATGTTGCCCGTTTTGTCTTTGCCGCGCAGCAGGCGCACCGGCTCGGCAATCGCGCGCGCGTAGCCGTCCACTACGGTAATCGTTGTACCGTACATACAGGCGAAGGCAATGAATGCGACCATCGGACGCGACCAGTCGCCGATGGTGACGGCGTACATATTAATCAGTTGACCGACGTATTTGCCGCCCGCCATTTGCACTGCCTCCCCGTTGCCGTATTGGACATACGCGCCCAAGGCGAGGAAGACGACTGCCAACACTGCGCTGGTGATGTAGCCGACGTTGAAGTCGAAAATACCGTCGCGGTAGCTGGAAGGATTGATGCGTTGTTTTTCCGTTACCCACAAAGAGTTGATAGCCGAAATTTCAATCGGCGCAGGCATCCAGCCCATCAGCGCGATGAGGAAGCCCAAGCCTGCCAGTGTCCATGGGGTAGGCTCGATAAAGTCGGGTTTCATCTGCATGCCGCGCGACATGGCGATGGCGGCGGCGGCGACTGTGGCAATCGTCAGGCTGACGATGATGATTTTGGAAACGTTGTCCAAGGCTTTGTAGCGTCCGCTCGCCAAGATAATCAGGCAGGAAGCCATAATCAGCGCGGAGATTGCGCCGACATTCAGCGTCAGCGAAGGAATCGCCATTTTGACAATGGCGGCGGTCACGATGGCGACCGCACCCGCGTTAATCGTTGCCGAAATAACGCACAAAATCAGGAATACCCACAAATAAACGCGGCTTTTCTCCGCATAGCCTTCAATCAGGCTTTTGCCCGTATCCAGCGTGTAATGCGCGCTGAAACGGAAAAACGGATATTTGAAGAGGTTGGTCAAAATGATAATCAACGCAAGCTGCCAGCCGTAAAGCGCACCCGCCTGCGTCGAGGCAATCAGGTGCGAACCGCCGACCGCAGCCGAAGCCATCATGATTCCGGGCCCCAGCGCATTGATTTTGCTTTTCCAAGTCGAAGCGTGTGTATGTTGTTCAGACATCTATTCTCTCCGTCTTTTTCAGACGACCTTCACAAAAAAAGGCATATTTTAACGTAAATCAAAATCCTGAATGGTGAATATTGGAAAACATTATGCTGAATTTTGGATAAAAAATACTAATCAAATAAAAAAATAGGATATTCAGGAAATTTTATGCCTAAAAACCTTTTTCAGACGACCTTGTATCGCTTTTTATTCCTGTTTGTCCGTGTTAAAAGGGAGGTGTTGGAAAATGAGCGGAAGCCGATGACAAGCGCGCCATAGCGGTTTTGTTAGGGTTTCACTATAATATTCAACCTGTTCTATTTAGGATGGGCAGGCGGTTCGGTCTATATAGTGGATTAACTTTAAATCAGGACAAGGCGACGAAGCCGCAGACAGTAC
>CAUOMQ010000185.1:0-4067 GCA_963456805.1 uncultured Neisseria sp.
GTTTATTTTAGACACTCTTTCGGAATCTAAAAAATAATAAAGTAATTAACCGTAGGCTGGGCCGAGGCCCAACAAACACCGAGGTCGTCTGAAATAAATTTTCAGACGATCTTTTTCCTATATGCAACTATCACTTGTTTCGACTACAACGAAAATGGCTAAGTCTAAATCATAGCCCCAGCACCGCTGGAGGGCTTCTTTCCCGTGTGACAGAGTGTTCCGCAGGTGAATTGACGGTGAACGACAGATAGATGATTATATGGACTACTACAACTGGGGAGCGATGCAGTTTGAAAATAAAAAGCTGGGTCCTGTTTACATACAGAACCCAGCTTATGCAGAACGCCTGAATAGGCTTTTATGGGCGCCCAAGGTTGAGGCCAGTTCAACCCGAATCCGGATTTTCAGACGACCCTTTCTCTATTTCAATCAACGTTCAGCAGGCAATTAATACAACCCTTCGCGTTCTTCGCGGGTGGAAATGTAGATGTTTTTCACCTGCGTGTAGGCGGCGAGCATCATTTTGTGGGTTTCGCGGCCGATGCCTGAAGTTTTGTAGCCGCCAAACGGTGCGCCTGCGGGCAGGCGGTTGTAGCAGTTCACCCAAACGCGGCCGGTTTCCAGTGCATTGGAAACGCGCAGGCAGCGGTTGATGTCGGTACTCCACACTGCGCCGCCCAGACCGTATTCGCTGTCGTTGGCCATTTTGATGACTTCTTCTTCGGTTTTGAATTTAATCACAGTAGCAACCGGGCCGAAGATTTCTTCTTGGGCGACACGGGCGCTGTTGCTGCCGGCTTCGATCAAGGTCGGCTCGACAAATTCGCCTTTGCCCAACTCGCCTTCGATTTTTTTACCGCCGGTGATGATGCGGCAGCCTTCCTGTTCGCCGATTTTGACGTATTTCAAAATGGTTTCGAGCTGGCCGGCGTTGACTTGCGAACCCATTTGGGTATCGTCTTCCCAAGGCAGGCCGACTTTGATTTTTTTGAACTCTTCCGCCAAGGCGTTGACGAATTTGTCGTAAATGCCTTCTTGTACGAAGATGCGCGAACCGGCGCAGCACACTTGGCCTTGGTTGAACAAAATACCTTTTTGCGCGCCTTCGAGGGCTTTGTCGAACGGCATATCGTCAAAGAAGATGTTGGCGGATTTGCCGCCCAGCTCCAAGGTGGCGGGAATCAGCATTTCGGCGGCGGCGATGCCGATGTGGCGACCGATTTCGGTCGAACCGGTAAAGGCGAGTTTGTTGAAGCCTTTATGGTGCAACATGTATTCGCCGGATTTAGAACCGCGTCCGGTGATGATGTTCAGCACGCCTTTAGGCAGCAAGTGGTTGATTTTTTGGGCGAACGACAACAGGCTCAGCGAAGTGCTGGAAGACGGGTGGATAACGATGGTACAGCCTGCGGCAAGTGCGGGCGCGATTTTCCAAGCCGCCATCAGGAAAGGGAAGTTCCACGGAATAATCTGACCGACTACGCCGATGGGTTCGCGCAGGACGATAGACAGGTCTTCAGAGTCAAGCTGGGTTGCGGTGCCTTCTTCGCCGCGGATGACGCTGGCGAAATAACGGAAATGGTCGGAAGCCAGCGGGATGTCGGCGGCGCGGGTTTCACGGATGGGTTTGCCGTTGTCCAGCGTTTCCTGCAAGGCGAACAATTCCAAGTTGTCGTCAATCACATCGGCGATTTTGTTGAGTATGGCGGCGCGTTCGGTGGTGGTGGTTTTACGCCATGTTTTGAACGCTTCCTGCGCGGCGGCGACGGCGGCATCCACATCGGCATCGGTCGCGTCGGTGAATTTCGCCAATACTTCGCCGTTGGCAGGATTGTACGAATCCAAAAGCGCGCCGGGTTTGGTCCATACGCCGTTAATCAAGAGGCCGTACTCTTTATCAAACACATTTAAATCTTTTGCCATGATGCTGTCTCCTTGGTTGTCTTTCTTAGGTTTTAGACGTTCCTCAAACGTCGTCTGAAAACAGGATAGTATTTTTTCTCTTTCAGTTCAAGCACTAAAAATGATAACGTTCTCGAAATTCCAAATATGTAATTTTCTAAAATAGGAAATTTAAACCGATAAGGCTTGACCCCGTATGGAAACAAAGCGTGTTTGTTAATATATTTAAATTTTTCAGACGACCTTTTTTACATGATATGTGTAAGAATTTTTCAGAATCTTCGCGGATATATCCTTATAATTTAAATGTTATGGTATAACATTTTATTCCTTATTTTTCAAAAAGATAGGGTGTTGACACAGCGAAATGAAGGGGAGTATTCTCATTTACAGGGGGGTTACCTCCTACCTGACCTTTTACGGATTTCTGACGAATGCCAAGGAGAACACCATGAAGATGCAAGCAGTTGTTGTGAATCAAAATGTAGCAGGCGATGTAGAAGTTGTAGAACGCGAACTGCGCCCGTTGGAATACGGCGAGGCGTTGGTTGAAGTCGAATATTGCGGCGTGTGCCATACCGACTTGCACGTTGCGGCGGGCGACTACGGCGAAAAACCGGGCCGCGTGTTGGGACACGAAGGCATCGGCATCGTCAAAGAAGTCGCTCCGGGCGCGAACGCCCTGAAAGTCGGCGACCGCGTCAGCATCGCATGGTTGTTCCAAAGCTGCGGTTCGTGCGAATACTGTAATACCGGACGCGAAACCTTGTGCCGTTCCGTATTGAACGCAGGCTACACCGCCGACGGCGGCATGGCGACCCACTGTATCGTCGATGCAGACTACGCCGTCAAAGTGCCCGACGGCCTCGACCCCGCGCAAGCCTCCAGCATCACCTGCGCCGGCGTAACCACTTACAAAGGCGTGAAAGTTTCCGGCGTGCGTCCGGGACAATGGATTGCCGTTTACGGCGCGGGCGGTTTGGGCAACTTGGGTGTCCAATACGCGAAAAAAGTATTCGGCGCACACGTCGTCGCCATCGACATCAACGATGAAAAACTGGCATTCGCTAAAGAAAGCGGCGCAGATTTAGTCATCAACGCTGCCAAAGAAGACGCAGCTAAAGTGATTCAAGAAAAAACCGGCGGTGCACACGCAGCCGTTGTCACCGCCGTATCCGCCGCCGCGTTCAACTCTGCCGTGGACTGCGTCCGCGCAGGCGGCCGCGTCGTTGCCATCGGCTTGCCGCCCGAATCTATGGACCTGTCCATCCCGCGTCTGGTCTTGGACGGCATCGAAGTGGTCGGCTCGCTGGTCGGTACGCGCAAAGACTTGGAAGAAGCCTTCCAATTCGGCGCAGAAGGCTTGGTCGTACCGAAAGTCCAACTGCGTGCTTTGGACGAAGCTCCGGCGATTTTCCAAGAAATGCGCGAAGGCAAAATCACCGGCCGCATGGTTATCGACATGAAAAAAGAATGCGGCTGCGGTCATCATTAATTTGATGCAGGCAGTTGACTAAAAAGGTCGTCTGAAACCTTGTTTTGGGGTTTCAGACGACCTTTTGTTTGATTCGAACCATCGCGGATTCACACAATCCGAGTCAATCGGCGCAGGGGCGATACCCGATTTGACGTTTCCGCTTTTATAACCAACGGCGGACGCGTCGGCAGTACGCCTCGTACTCAGCACCGAATTTCCGCGCCAACACGCGCTCTTCAGGCATGATTTGAAACCGCGTCATATAGGCGGCAAATACCGCCAAAAACAGCCACGGCAGCGGATGCGCCAAGTGTCCCGCCCATGCTACCAGCCACAAGCCCATGCCCGCATACATCGGGTTGCGGCTGAAACGGTACACGCCGTCTGAAACGAAGTGTTCGGTTTGTTCGGGGTTGAACGGGCTGACGGTCGTACGCACACGGCGAAACGCCCACACACCTGATACGCCCAACGCCGTCCCAAACGCTATCAAAACAACCGACAGCAATATAGGAAAGCGCGGCAGCATGCCTGCCAGCGCGGATACTTGCGCAGAGGCATACATCAGCAATGCGCAGATAAAACATACCGCCGGCGGCGGGATTTTGGTTTCTAAATTCATATTCTTATCTTTATATAGTCAATTAAAATCAAAATAGGACAGTAGCGCATCGTCAAATCGGGCGTA
>CAUOMQ010000186.1:0-3995 GCA_963456805.1 uncultured Neisseria sp.
TGCACTGGTTGACGAAAACCGCCAGCAGGAAATGCGCGATGCCTATATCCATTTGGTCAAAGTGCAGCAGCGGCAAAGCATGTGGCTGGGCGTGATTGCGATTGTGTTGCTGCTGATTTTGCTGTTTGATTAAAAATCCATATACACAAAAGGTCGTCTGAAAACGAAATAGTGGTTTTAGAAAAAATCGCTATCCGCATTTTCAGACGACCTTTTATTATGAATTTGCATAAAACGCGCACCTCAACCGTAGCGTGGGCTCCGCCCACGAAAATTGGATATTTTGCCCCTTGTCCCAAACAAAATTGACCAACATAATTTCTCGCGGGCAAAGCCCACGCTACTTTTCTACTCGTTACCAAGGTCGTCTGAAAACGCAAAACCGTTCCCATCGCATGGAAAACGCGCTTTTCAGACGACCTTTACAGTTTTTGAGTCATTCCCCGATATGCTATAATCCGCCGTTAAACTTTTATCTTTTAAGGAAAAACCATGAGCTTGAAATGCGGCATCGTCGGCCTGCCCAACGTCGGCAAATCCACCCTCTTTAACGCGCTGACCCAATCGGGCATCGAAGCGGCGAACTATCCCTTCTGCACCATCGAACCCAACGTCGGCATCGTCGAAGTACCCGACCCGCGCATGGCGGAACTGGCAAAAATCGTCAACCCGCAAAAAATGCAGCCCGCCATCGTCGAGTTCGTCGATATTGCCGGTTTGGTTGCAGGTGCAAGCAAAGGCGAAGGCTTGGGCAACCAGTTCCTCGCCAACATCCGCGAAACCGACGCCATTGTCAACGTCGTGCGCTGCTTTGACGACGACAACATCGTCCACGTTTCCGGCAAAGTCGATCCGATTGCCGACATCGAAACCATCGGCACCGAACTAGCCCTTGCCGACCTCGCCAGCGTCGAAAAAGCCATCGTCCGCGAAGAAAAACGCGCCCGCTCAGGCGACAAAGACGCGCAAAAACTGGTCGAACTGTGCAAAAAACTGCTGCCGCATCTGGACGAAGGCAAACCCGTCCGCTCCTTCGGTTTGGACGCAGAAGAACTCGCCATGCTCAAACCGCTGTTCCTGCTCACCGCCAAACCCGCCATGTACGTCGGCAACGTTGCCGAAGACGGTTTTGAAAACAATCCGCACCTCGACCGCCTGAAAGAATTGGCTGAAAAAGAAAACGCCCCCGTCGTTGCCGTTTGCGCCGCGATGGAGAGCGAAATCGCCGAATTGGAAGACGACGAAAAAGCCGAATTCCTCGCCGAAATGGGCTTGGAAGAACCCGGTCTGAACCGCCTGATCCGCGCGGGCTACGACCTCTTGGGCCTGCAAACCTACTTCACCGCCGGCGTCAAAGAAGTCCGCGCCTGGACCATCCACAAAGGCGACACCGCCCCACAAGCCGCCGGCGTCATCCACACCGACTTCGAACGCGGCTTCATCCGCGCCCAAGTCATTTCCTACGACGATTTTGTCTCACTCGGCGGCGAAGCCAAAGCCAAAGAAGCCGGCAAAATGCGCGTGGAAGGCAAGGAATATGTCGTACAGGACGGGGATGTGATGCACTTCTTGTTCAACGTATAAACCAAATGCAATAAGTTTTCAGACGACCTTCCTAACCGAGGTCGTCTGAAAACCATCATTCTGTTGTTTCGGACTTAGGAAGTTATCCATGAAAAAATCTATTCTCTATATGGCATTATTTTTCGCTGCCTCAACTGCCCAAGCACAAACACCGCAACAAATCGTACAGAAGTTTTATCCGAAATATTCGCAAAAATACCAATGTTACCAAGTCAATGTGAAAGACAATGGTCAATACTGTGTACGTCAAACCAAAAGCGAAACGCGCCAAACTGCTCAAGGCAAACTGATGTACCTGCTGTTTACAGGCAACGCATTTAATTTTGAAAAAGGCGTAGCAGACGGTGCGCACGTTCAATCCGGTCTGGCGGGCGTATTTGTTTTGAAACAGACTGGCAACGACTGGAAACTTCTCGCTGCGCAACCACATGGCTGGGCGGGCTCATTCGGTAATGCGCCTGAAGCAAAGTCTTGGTCGTTCCACGAATTCGGCAAAGACAAATGGGGATTTCTGACCCTTCATGGCGATGTTCATAATGGTTATGCGGGTTCTGCCTATCAATTGTTTGTTCATGACGGCGCGAAAAAAATCACAAAAAGCAGTATCACGGCAGAAGCAGAAAATACGGGGGCATTAGGCGACTGCTCGGAAAATTTTTATAAAGGTCGTAAAAACACCGCTGCCGAACGACGTAAATGCTTGAGCGAACTGTACAACCTTTCTTCTAAAATCAAAATACTAAAAGACAGTAAAACAAGTGCCGGTTTCTACCCGCTTCAATTGACGGTATCTGGTTTTGACGGCTCGAAAAAATACACCAATAAAGTCTTTATTGCCACCTATAACTCTGCCAAAGAATATTACAGCACCCCAAAAGACTATCCACTGGCAGATAAAGATTTTTAATTTTTCAGACGACCTCCAATATTTTAAGGTATAGAAAAAGTCGTCTGAAACACCGACTATATAAAAGGAATTTCAGTGAAATCAGTTATCCAAGACCTACAATCGCGCGGCTTAATCGCGCAAACTACCGACATCGAAGCCTTAGACGCTTTGTTGAACGAACAAAAAATCTCCCTCTACTGCGGTTTCGACCCGACCGCCGACAGCCTGCATATCGGCCATTTGCTGCCCATATTGGCATTGCGCCGTTTCCAACAGGCAGGACATACGCCGATTGCTTTGGTGGGCGGCGCGACCGGTATGATCGGCGACCCCAGTTTCAAAGCGGTGGAGCGCAGCTTGAATTCCGCCGAAACCGTTGCCGGCTGGGTAGAAAGCATCCGCAACCAACTGAAACCGTTTTTGAGCTTTGAAGGCGAAAACGCCGCCATTATGGCGAACAATGCCGACTGGTTCGGCAGTATGAACTGCCTCGACTTCCTGCGCGACATCGGCAAGCATTTTTCCGTCAACGCCATGCTGAACAAGGAATCCGTCAAACAGCGTATCGAGCGCGACGACGTCGGCATTTCCTTCACCGAGTTCGCCTACTCCCTGCTGCAAGGCTACGACTTTGCCGAATTGAACAAACGTCACGGCGCGGTTTTGGAAATCGGCGGCTCCGACCAATGGGGCAACATCACCGCAGGTATCGACCTGACACGTCGTCTGAACCAAAAACAAGTATTCGGCCTAACCCTGCCGCTGGTTACCAAATCCGACGGCACCAAATTCGGTAAAACCGAAGGCGGCGCGGTATGGCTGAACGCGAAGAAAACCTCGCCGTATCAGTTCTACCAGTTCTGGCTGAAAGTTGCCGATGCCGATGTGTATAAATTCCTGAAATACTTCACCTTCCTGTCTATCGAAGAAATCGACGCCATCGAAGCGAAAGACAAAGCCAGTGGCACCAAGCCCGAAGCGCAACGCATCCTTGCCGAAGAAATGACCCGCCTGATTCACGGCGAAGCCGCCCTGCAAGCCGCGCAGCGCATTTCCGAAAGCCTGTTTGCCGAAGACCAAAGCAGCCTGACGGAAAGCGACTTCGAACAGCTCGCACTCGACGGCCTGCCCGCATTTGAAGTTTCAGACGACCTCAACGTCGTCGAAGCCTTGGTCAAAACCGGCTTGGCCTCGTCCAACAAAGAAGCGCGCGGTTTTGTGAACAGCAAAGCGGTATTGCTCAACGGACAAGCCGCCGAATCGAACAACCCGAACCACGCCGCCGAACGCCCCGACGATGCCTATCTGCTGACCGACGCGCACAAACGCTTCGGCAAATACACCATCGTACGGCGCGGCAAACGCAACCACGCGCTCTTGGTTTGGAAATAAGCCTTAAATGACAAAGGTCGTCTGAAAACTTTTTTCAGACGACCTTTTTTCTACCGTCAACAGTATGATAGCGAATATATAGTCAATTAAAATCAAAATAGGACAGTAGCGCATCGTCAAATCGGGCGTA
>CAUOMQ010000187.1:0-3977 GCA_963456805.1 uncultured Neisseria sp.
TATCATCACTATCTTCTTCATCTTCCTCAAAGTCACAGTAATCTTCTGACAATTTTGATATTTTTAATTTTGAGAAATTAAAAACTAATTTATCGTTTTCAATAATAAAATCTAATATTAACTCAGGTGTTAATCCTGATTTATTAATTTCATTAGCAACAGAATTACATTCTTGTGAAATACTTTCGTCATTGTCATAAATTTTAATTCCATATTCATGTTCAGCCTTATCTAATAACCTTTTGTATTCATGAGATTGAATTAAATTTTTGATTTCTAATCCTGTTACCATGTGCTGGTTCCTTTCAAAATTTTTAATAATACACTACCTGTGTGTCGGAATGGGTCCATTGCGGCATGAGCCCATGGTGTTGCAATAGATAAGTTCCAAGCTTCATGAGCTTTATTTGAACCTAATCTTTGTGGTAAGTAAGTGTGATGTAGTTCTAATGACACATTGCGTTCTTCAATTCCTCTTCTTGTTCGAATTCTAACTTTTATTCGTGGTGCTTTACCTTTCTCCATCCTTTTTAAATTACGTTCAGAATATTTACATTTTGGACTTGAACCAGGATTTTTAGCTTTTTCTTTAGCTATACGGTCCCTTTCTTTTTTTGCTTCTGCTTTCCAAAATTGTTTTCTAGCAGTATTCCATGATAATAGTCCTAATGGATCTATCCAGCTTTGTATGTTAGGGGAGAATAAATAAATATTATCTCCACCTTCTAACCCAATCGGATCCTGATTCACAAACCTACCCGCATCAGGCTCGTAATACCTGAAGAAGTTGTAATGCAGCCCCGTCTCGCGGTCACAATACTGGTTCTGCAGGCGGAAGGGTTGGTATGCACTATCCGTTACCTTGGTTTCCTCTTTCAGACGACCCCAGCCGGTGTAGTTGCCGAACCATAAGAGGTTGCCGTCCTTATCGGTCATCTCTCTTGGGATGCCGATTTGATCGCAGTGGAAGTAGTTGATTTCCTGTTTGCTTTCTCCTTCTCTGTTTGTCCAATCGCGGACTTGGGCTAAAGGCTCGTAGGAATCTTGATCGGCGTAGATATAGGTATACTTGCCGTCTGGGTGGATTTCCTGCAAGAGGTGGCTGCCGTCCCAAACGAAGCGGGTTTGGTTTTCGAGGTCGTTTCCGCTTAAATCATGCGGGGATGACGTTTCTGAAAATTCTTCGTTTTTCAGACGACCTTTGCCTATCCTTCTGCCCAAGGCGTCGTAGCTGTACGCCCAAGTCTCTTTCGTGCCGTCTTTTTTGAAGATTTCGGCTTTAACCAGTTGGTCGTGCAGGTCGTAGAAATAGTTCTGCACTTCGCCGTCGGCCAGTTCGCGGTGGATGAGGTTGCCGAGATTGTCGTAGTAATAGGTTGTGCCGTTGTAGGTTTTCAGGCGGTTGTCGGGGATGGGATTGAGGTCGTCTGAAAGGATATTGTGTGCGGGGTCGAAGGCGAACAGTTCGTTACCCGCTTGGGTAATCCTGCCCAGTTTGTCGTACTCGAACTGGGTCGTGCCCGTCCGCTGGTCGGTGCTGTGGGTCAGGTTGTCGGTGCGGTCGTAGCCGTAGCTGCGTTTGACGGCGGTTTGGCTATAACCCGCCGCTACTTTGGTTTTGCCTTTGCCGCCTTCGGTCAGGTCGTTGAGGGTGGCGATTTGCCTTTTCAGACGACCCAAGGGGTCGAGTTCGTAACGGCTGGCGAGTTTACCCTGTGTGCGGTAGATTTCGCGGTGCAGTTTGTCGCGTTCGATGTCGGTGATGACTTCGTCGTCTAGGCTGATTTGGTGCAGGTGGCCGCTGCCGTAATACAGGTAGTTGATCTGTCTGCCGTCGGGCAGGACGGTGGCGGTGCGGTTGCCGTTGAAATCGTAGTGGTAGCGGATGGTTTCGGTAACGGGCAGGTACAGCATGTCGTACTGCGCATCGCGCCAGTCGGTTTCGGGCAGGCCGTTTCGGGCGTTTTCTTCTTTAGACGGCACCTTCCATTGGTGCTGGGCGATGAGTTGGCCGTTTCCGTTGTAGTCGAAGCAGGTGATGCTGTGGCGGTTGGCGGCGCGGACGAGGTTGCCGTCCAAGTCGTATTGGTAAGCGGTTTCCTGAACCTTGTCGTTATCGCGGGCAAGGGTGTGGATCAGCCGTCCCAATATATCGCGTTTGAACTCGGTAATCCGCAGCGGGGTTTGGCTGTCGAGGTCGTCTGAAAGCGGGGTGGCGTCTTTTTTGGGGACGGGTTGTCCGCCCAGTTGCGCCATCAGTTTGGCGGCGAGGGAGGCGTCGTCGCCGAATTCGCGCTGCTCGACCAGCTCGTTGCCGGCGTTGTAGCGGTAGCCGGTGAGCTTATGGTCGAAGCCGCTTTCGGCAATCAGGCGGTCGAGGACGTCGTAGGCAAAGCGGTAGCGCGCACCGTTTTCATTGGTGAGGCCGACTAAGCGGCGGGCTTTGTCGTAGTGGTAGCCGAAGGTATGGCCCAAGGCATTGGTGCGTCGGGTCGGCAGACCGTCTTGGCCGTATTCGTAGGAAGTGGTATAGCCTTCGCCGTCGGTATGGGTTTTCAGACGACCTGCGGCATCGTAGCCGAAGGTTTCTTTGCTGCCGTCGGGATAGAGGGCGAGGGTAAGGTTTTGGTCGGTGTCGTAATGGTATTCGGTGTGCTGTCCCAGCGCATCGGTAATGCGCGCCAGTTGCCCTTCGGGGGTGTAGGCCAGTTTGGTTTCGTAACCGGAGCAGGGGCTGAAGAATGGGTCGTCTGAAAATTTTCAGACGACCTCAGAAGTTATTAGGTCTTAACCTAACTTATTACTATTGCGTAAAATAACTTATATTCTTGTAAATAATTGAGGATATAAAATTGTCCTTGATTCTAAGAAATCATTGTCCGCCTCAAAGTAACCAATATATTTGTATTTATCGAAACTTGTTCCTACTTGGAAAGTAAGTTGCTCATTAAAATACCATATGTATGAGTTTGGATTGTATAAATTTATATCTCTACATATTTTCTTAATTACATCATAATCTTGCTTTCTGACGGGGCTGCCTTTGAAAATTTCTTCAAGAGGTAGAGCATATGAAATATTTGGTTGAAGAGAGGCTATTTTCCCATTCATATTCCATTTTGGGTATTCATTAGGTATGCCTAGATCTTGTGCAAAGTTTGAGGTATTTGCTTGACTAACTCCTACGTATCTATCATATTCATCTATGCTTTCATAATGACCAAGCCATAGATGGTAAAAATTTGAATTATACATATAAAATCCTAATCCTATTTTAGTTACATGAATCTTTACATTTAGATTTAAATCCTTTCCCTCCCTGGCGAATTGGTTTTAAGTTATTTTCAGTGAAATCATAGATATTTCCAGTAGATAATTATTTAATAATAAATCCATCCAGGTGGTAGCGCACAGTTTGGTGACGGGCTGGTGCAGAATGTCGTACTGGGTATCGCGCAAGTTGGTTTTGGGTGCTCTATTCTTTGGATAGTATTTTCCATTGAAGCTGGGTGATAAGCTGGTCTTTTTCGTTGTAGTTTAGTCAGGTAAGGGGGTATAGGCAAGGTCGTCTGAAAATCAATTTCAGACGACCTTGATGTTTTGTTGGGTCTCGCCCCAACCTACGCTTGCTGAAAATTTTCAGACGACATTGCCAAGTTGTGGAGGCTAAATACAATATATATAATAAATTTTTTAAATTAAATTTATTATACCTGTTGCATTTTAATGTAGTTTTCGAATATTTCTATATTTGTTAGTTTTTTTATTTCGATTAAAAAATGGGTGTCTAATAAATCAAGAAAATCGAAATAATTTTGTTTATCTTTATTTTCATCAAAATTTATCCCTTTAATTAAAAATGAGTACTTAGGAAATAGATTCTCTAATCTTAAAATAAGATCCGCTCCCCAAGAAATTTCTTTTGGCGAAATATTAGGAGAAGTTTTTTTTGCATAAAGATTAAAGTAATATTGCTT
>CAUOMQ010000188.1:0-3965 GCA_963456805.1 uncultured Neisseria sp.
TGAGCTAAGGCGAGGCAACGCCGTACTGGTTTAAAGTTAATCCACTATAAAAATCCGATGCGGTAGGGAGTCTGCCAATGCCTGATATATTATAGTGCAAACTTCGCAGCGATACCGATTATCTGAAAATAATTTTGTTTGTTTGATTTTTATCCGGATAGGGAAAGCTTAGAGATATACTGCTCGATGGTTTTCAGACGACCTCTTATACAGATTGGGGTCGTCTGAAAAAATGAATACGGTATGGAATGTTGCGTATATTCACGGAGTATGTGGTTGATGTGGAAAAAATGGTGGCCGATAGTATTGGCAGTATTGGTAATAGGTATTGTCGGACGCAGCTATTATGTGATGCATGCTCAAGCACAGGATATCAAACATGCTTGGGTGGAAGTGATGAAGCAATACGGTCAGCGTTCGGCATTGGTGTCCGATTTATCGAATGTCGTTAAGACGTATGCCGGCCCTGAAGAGGATATTTTGTTCAAGTTGTCTGACGTTCAAAGTCGGGCGGTCCGTATGAATCTGAATTTGGAAGAGGCTGCCAATCCGGCGAAATTGAAGCGTTTTCAGGAGGTTCAGGGAGAATTGAGCGGAATTTTGACGCAAATGACGCTGATTTCAGACCATTATCCGCTTTTGGCGGAAAGCTTGGATTATCAGCGTCTGACTACGCGTCTTGAAGAGGCGGAAAACCGGATTAATCAAGCAAGGAATAACTATATTCAGGCTGTCCGCACCTATAACGCTACGTTGAGGCGTTTCCCGCAAAGTATGACCGCGAAACTTTTCGGGCAGTATGTAAGGGCAAATTTCAGTATTGAGAATGAACGTGAAATTTCCAATGCGCAACGGGTGCAATTTTGATACGGTTTTGCAGCCAATGGATTTGAGTGGTACCCAAAAGGGTCGTCTGAAAAACGTATTTTCAGACGACCCTTTTGTCATTTTGCAACGGATTGTTATACGGTAATCAAGATTGATATAGTTTGGTGATTTATCTGTTTGTTTTGTAAGATGAAAATTGAAGTGTAAAAAAGTTTAAATTATATTCGTATGTCAAAATAAATGATAATGCAATAAAACCTTGATGGGTAAGGATGGGAGGGAGATTTTCAATTGAATGAGAAATGAGCGGGATTGAGTAAAAACTAGCAATTCTTAAAAAACTATTGAAATATATGAATAATATTTTTATGGCGTATTGTATTTTCATTTGGTTAAAATAATCATGATATTGCATCATGATGAAAATAACAGGGTTGGTTTCCAATGTAATATTGTTCATTATCATGGAAAAATAAATTTCCATTTATCCAAAATTTTTACCGTTAGCGACGAGAATGTAAGTTTTCTGCGAAATATCACTAAAATAACAATGTAGGCAGTTTGGCTGGTCTGTATTTTTGTCAAAAGGCCTATGCTTCTTAATTATATTCTGGGAGTGATTTATTATGACTTATCATTATGGCGGCTACTCATCCAAAGGCCACTTCAACGCATATTGCCCTCCGGTCAAACCGTACAATCCTTACTGCCCACCGAGCCATGGCGGTTTCGGTTACAAAGGCGGTTTCCATAACTACGGTTCTTCACACGGCTTCAAAATGCCTCACGGCAAATTCGGTCATGGCGCCTACTGCCCTCCGCCGAAACCTGCGTACAAATGCATCATCATCGATTTCAACTGCAACCCGGGTAAACCTTATTACCCTAAACCGGCTCCAAAACCGGTTCCTCCGAAGCATGTTGATCCTTACTGCCCACCGGTTGAGCCAAAACCACAGCCTCAACCCCACCCACAACCCCAACCTAAGCCGCAGCCACAACCTCAGCCGCAGCCTAAACCCCAACCGCAGCCGCAACCGCAACCTAAACCACAACCAAAACCGCAGCCTAAACCCAACGATAAAGACTGCAAAGATTGCGTTGACGATCAAAACCAACAAAATACTTACGGCCATGACGACAAAAATCCGGGTAACATCATCCATGTCGATGGTTCAACCAAAGATAAAGACGGTCTGACCAAAACCGTAGGTACCGATAAGAAAGATACCATTTACGGTACAGGCGGTGATGACGTTATCTACGGTGGCGACGGTGCTGACGTGATTTACGGTGGTGACGGTAACGACACTCTGCAAGGTGACAACAACGGTGATTCCCTGTACGGTCAAGGCGGTAAAGACTACCTGCAAGGCGGTGACGGCAATGACTACCTGAACGGCGGTTCTGACGCTGACATCATGCGCGGTGGTGATGGTAATGACGTTTACTTTGTTGACCACAAAGGCGACCAAGTTATCGAATACGGTAATGCTAACGGCGGTATCGATACCGTTCGCAGCGTAATCGACTACACCCTGACCGACAACGTTGAACACCTGTTCTTGCAAGGTTCCGGCAACCTCAACGGTACCGGTAACGCTCTGAACAACGACATCAACGGTAACTCCGGCAACAACCACCTGTACGGCTTGGCAGGCGATGACTGCCTGGTTGGTAAAGACGGTAACGACTACCTCGACGGCGGCATCGGCAACGATGTCCTGATCGGTGGTACCGGCGACGATACCTACTTCTTCGATAAAGGTTACGGTCGCGACACCATCCAAGACGAGAGCGGTAATGATACCCTGCAATTCGGCAAAGGTATTTCTGCTTCCGACGTGTTGTTGAGCAAAACAGGCAACAGCCTGACCGTATCTGTCGGCGGCGGTGACACCGTTACCATTGACGACTGGTTCTCTGGTAACAACCATAAGATCGAAAACTTCAAGTTTGCCGATGGCAGCACTTACGAAGTAACCGGTCATGGCGATTACTACTCTCTGTCAGCTGTAAACAGCATCCAACAACAAACCCAAGTTCCTAGCATCTAATCTCTGATTAGCTATACTTAGGATTGATAAGGTCGTCTGAAAGCGTCTGCATCCGTGCAAAACGTTTTCAGACGACCTATTTTGTAAACAATCTGACCCAAAAATCCAAATTCGGATAAAATAACGGAATCCTGTTTAAACCGAGTCAGCGAAGGGAGAAACCTGAAATGTCCGAAATCAGCTTGAAAAAGATTTACTCCGGAAAAGTACGCGATTTATACGAAATCGACAGCAAACGCATGTTGATGGTCGCATCCGACCGACTGTCTGCATTTGACGTGATTTTAGACAATCCGATTCCGGGTAAAGGAGAAATTCTGACGCAGATTTCCAATTTCTGGTTTCAAAAACTGGCGCATATCATGCCCAATCATTTTACCGGCGATACGGTTTATGACGTGTTGCCTGAACGTGAAGCCAAAGCCATCGAGAAACGCGCGGTTGTCGCCAAGAAACTGACTCCTGTCAAAGTAGAGGCGATTGTGCGCGGTTATTTGGCGGGCAGCGGGTGGAAAGATTACCAAAAAAACGGTTCTGTTTGCGGCATCAAACTTCCCGAAGGGATGAAGGAAGCGCAGCAGCTTCCGGAAGTGATTTTTACCCCGTCCACCAAGGCTGCCGTCGGCGATCATGATGAAAACATCAGTTTTGAAGAATGCGAACGTATTATCGGTAAAGAGCTGGCAGCTGAAGTACGCGCTAAAGCCATTCTGCTTTATACGGAAGCCGCAGAATATGCAAAATCACGCGGTATCATCATATGCGATACCAAATTTGAATTCGGGCTGGATGAAAACGGTACATTAACCCTGATGGATGAAGTACTGACGCCCGATTCCAGCCGCTTTTGGCCGGCTGACCAGTATCAAGTCGGCACTAATCCGCCGTCTTTTGACAAGCAATTTGTTCGGGATTGGTTGGAGCAAAGCGGTTGGAACAAAAAAGCTCCGGCACCGGACGTCCCTAGCGATGTTATTCAGAAAACAGTTGATAAATATCGGGAAGCATTGAATTTATTGACGGAATAATATAGTGGATTAAATTTAAATCAGGACAAGGCGACGAAGCCGCAGACAGTAC
>CAUOMQ010000189.1:0-3856 GCA_963456805.1 uncultured Neisseria sp.
TTCAGACGACCTTTTGTGTATTTAGTATTCGGGCATTTACAAGGCCTGCTGTTCGGCAAGGCTTGACTCGTCTGCGGGTCGTTATGACCTTTCACCCAAAATCATCGAGCCTATGCCCGCATCGGTGAAGATTTCCAGCAAAAGCGCGTTGGGCAGGCGGCCGTCGATGATGTGGGTCGCTTTGACGCCGTTGCTTGCCGCTTCGACGGCGGAGCTGATTTTGGGCAACATACCGCCGTAGAGCGTGCCGTCTGCGATTAATTCGCCGATACGGCTTGGTGTGAGGTTGGTCAGCAGGTTGCCTTCTTTGTCCATCACGCCGGCGATATTGGTCATCATCAGCAACTTTTCCGCGTTCAACTCTTCCGCCAGTTTGCCTGCGACCAAATCCGCGTTGATGTTGAAGGCTTCGCCTTTTGCGCCGACGCCGATGGGCGCGACGACGGGGATGCAGCCGCGTTCGATCAAGCCTTCAATCAGGCGCACGTCTATGCTTTCGACCGTACCGACTTGTCCGATGTCCACGCCTGTTTGTTCAGGCGTATCGACCAGCAGTTTTTTCGCTTTGATGAAGTGGTTGTCGCGTCCGGTGACGCCGACCGCGCGTCCGCCCTGCAAATTAATCAGCGAGACGATTTCTTTATTCACATGACCGCCCAACACCATTTCCACGATGTCCATCGTTTCGCCGTCGGTCACGCGCATGCCTTGCACGAATTCGCCTTTTTTACCGATTTTTTCCAACATTTCATTAATTTGCGGGCCGCCGCCGTGGACGATGACGGGATGGATGCCCACCAGTTTGAGCAAAACGACATCGCGGGCAAAACCTTCTTTCAAAGCAGGCTCGGTCATGGCGTTGCCGCCGTATTTGATGACGATGACGGAGCCGGAAAAACGGCGGATATACGGCAGGGCTTCGGCTAAAATGCGCGCTTTATCGGCTGCGGAAATGGGGTGGGATTCGCTCATAATCGTGTCTCATTATTAACAATTTAATCATTATAGCGGATTACCTTTGAATCAGTAAAAATCAGCTTCGCAACTGTTTGCTGCCTCGCCGTCTTGTCCTGATTTAAAGTGAATCTGCCCTATCTTAACGTCAAAGGTCGTCTGAAACAACATTCCCCGCCCCTTATCGGTTGAGGACGCGCCCGTCGGAATGGTAGAATCAACGGATTCGGGCATATTGGTTTGCCGTCGCCGACGGATGCGGTATCGCCCACACATTTTTTTAAACAACGGTTATCCGGTTCGCCCGATATACCGAGGACTTTCCCATGATTAAAATCAGCACTCAATTTGATGCCGGCTCCGTCGTCGTCAAAGACCTGACCGACCCTGCCAATATCCGCCTCGCCCTGCGTCCGGACAACGCTTCCGATTTCGCCCAATGGTTTTACTTCCGCCTGCAAGGTGCGGCGTATCAGAATTGCGTGATGCACTTTGAAAACGCGGCGGATTCGGCTTATCCGCAAGGCTGGGAAGATTATCAGGCGTGCGCCTCTTACGACCGCCAAAATTGGTTCCGCGTCCCGACCGAATACGAAAACGGCGTGCTGACCATCAACCATACGCCGCTCTCCAACAGCGTTTACTACGCCTATTTCGAACCCTACTCCCACGAGCAGCATTTAAACCTCTTGGGCGACGCGCAAGGCAGCGGGCTTTGCCGCATCGACGACTTGGGCAGTACCGTGCAAGGCCGCGACATCAACCTGCTGACCATCGGCAACCAAGTTGAAAGCGACATGAAAATCTGGATTATCGCGCGCCAGCATCCGGGCGAAACGATGGCGGAATGGTTTATCGAAGGTCTGCTCGGCCGCCTGCTCGATCCGCAAGACCCGACCGCGCGCACCCTGCTCGACCGCGCCACTTTCTACATCGTGCCGAACATGAACCCCGACGGCTCGGTATTGGGCAACCTGCGCACCAATGCTGCCGGCGCAAACCTCAACCGCGAATGGGAAAACCCGACTTTGGAAAAAAGCCCGGAAGTCTTCCTCGTGCGCGAAAAAATGCTGGAAACCGGCGTGGATTTGTTCCTAGACATTCACGGCGACGAAGCATTGCCGTTTGTCTTTGTCGCCGGTACGGAAGGCGTGCCGAACTACAATCCGCGCATTGCCGCGCTGGAAACGCAGTTCAAAACCGCCCTACTCTCCGCCAGCCCCGACTTCCAAGACGAATACGGCTATGAAAAAGACGCGCCCGGTCAGGCTAACATGACGCTCGCGACCAACTGGGTGGGTAATCATTTCGACTGCCTCGCCTATACGCTTGAAATGCCGTTTAAAGACAACGCCAACTTGCCCGACGACGACTTCGGCTGGAACGGCCAACGCTCCCTGCGTTTGGGCGAAGCCATGTTGTCTGCCGTCTTGAACGTTGTCGATGATTTACGATAATTATTTTTCTCTATCACACAAAAGGTCGTCTGAAAATCCCAACCGGCATTTTCAAACGACCTTTGTCGGGCTAAAACACATAAACCGCCCTTCCCATAAGGAACACACATCATGATGATACATCCGAAGTTCAATCCTGTTGCAATCAGTATTGACCCTATCGCCATCCGCTGGTATGCCCTCAGCTATATCGTCGGCTTTATGCTCTTCCTATGGCTGGGTCGCCGCCGCATCAAACAAGGCAATACCGCCTTTACCAAAGAAATGCTCGACGACTTCCTGACTTGGGGCGTGTTGGGCGTCATCCTCGGCGGACGGCTCGGCTATATCCTGTTTTACAAATTCTCATACTACCTCGACCATCCGCTCGAAATGCTCAAAGTCTGGGAAGGCGGCATGTCGTTTCACGGCGGCTTCTTGGGCGTCGTCATTGCCATGTGGCTGTTCAGCCGCAAACACAAAATCAGCACCTTGAAAACCATGGATTTCGTCGCACCGCTCGTGCCGCTGGGTTTGGCTTCCGGCCGGATCGGCAACTTCATCAACGGTGAACTCTGGGGCCGCATTACCGATATCAACGCCTTTTGGGCAATGGGCTTCCCGCAAGCGCGCGCAGAAGACCTCAACGCCGCCGTGCGCAACCCGCTTTGGGCGGAATGGATGCAGCAATACCATGTGCTGCCGCGCCACCCTTCGCAACTCTACCAATTCGCGCTTGAAGGCATCTGCCTCTTCATCGTCGTATGGATTTTCTCCAAAAAACCGCGCCCGACCGGACAAGTCGCCTCCCTCTTCCTCGGCGGCTACGGCTTCTTCCGCTTCATCGCCGAATACGCCCGCCAGCCCGACGACTATCTCGGCCTGCTCACCTTGGGCTTGTCGATGGGACAATGGTTGAGCGTGCCGATGATTGTTTTGGGCGCCATCGGCTTCGTTTGGTTCGGTAAGAAAAACCGCCTGAACTGATGCCCAAAGGTCGTCTGAAAACCCAAACGGGACGCGATAACCAGCATCCCGTTATCACGTCAGCTATTCCAAACCGGCACGATTTGCGATTCATCAAACCGAATCGCAAAAAATCTTAAATCCGACTTGGTTTATCCGCCGCCCGATGGTATCGTGGCACACCTTTCCACCTTTTTTAAAGAGAGCCCAAAATGTCAGAAGAAAACAAAATCAAAGTCAACGACCTGCCCGAAGACAAAAAAGAACAGTCTGAAGAAGTCGAGTTGCCCGTAGTCAACAACGAAGAAAAACGCGGCGGCCACAGCGAAGGCGGTTGCTGCGGCGCATGCGGCGGTTGATTCCGTTTTGAAAAACAAAGGTCGTCTGAAAACCTGAAACATGGTTTTCAGACGACCTTTTTATCGTGGAGGGATATGGCGGATTCTGTATAGTGGATTAACTTTAAACCAGTACGGCGTTGCCTTGCCTTAGCTCAAAGA
>CAUOMQ010000190.1:0-3717 GCA_963456805.1 uncultured Neisseria sp.
CTCTTTGAGCTAAGGCGAGGCAACGCCGTACCGGTTTAAAGTTAATCCACTATAACGGGCAAACAAAGCATCGTGTTATTGGAATCCGCCATACAAAAAGGTCGTCTGAAACATTTTTCAGACGACCTTTTGACATACAGGGAACGCGGATTATGCGTTGCCTTCTTGTTGTTGCTGGTACATAGCTTCGAAGTTGATCGGAGCGAGCAGTACGGGCGGGAAGCCGGCGCGGGTTACGCTGGTGGAAATGGCTTCGCGTGCGTAAGGGAAGAGGATGTTCGGGCAGGCTACGCCTAAGAGCAGTTGAACGTCTTCTTCAGGGATGTTTTCCAAACGGAAGATGCCGCTTTGGGTCACTTCGTTGAGGAACATGGTACGTTCGGCGTTGAGTTTGGCGGTTACGGTAACGGTTACGTCAACGTTGTAGTAGCCGTCTTCCAGCTTCTCGCTGTTGGTGGAAACGCGCATATCGACTTCAGGCTCGCCTTGTTCCAAAAAGATTTGGGGGGCATTGGGCACTTCCAAAGACAGGTCTTTGACGAACAGACGCTCAATGCTGAATACGGGTTGCAATTCTTCGCTCATTTTGTTTTCCTAGTTGGGTTTAAAGTTACGGGTTTAATAAAGAATCCAGCCTGCCTTCGCGGTGCAGGCCGTACAAATCGGTGAAGCCGCCGACGTGGGTATCGCCGATAAAAATTTGCGGTATGCTGCGCTGCCCTGAAAGCTGCTGCATTTCGGCAAAGGCTTCGGGGCTGCGGTCGACGCGGATTTCGTTGATTTCGGCGACGCCCAGCGAATGCAGCAGCTTTTTGGCCATGGTGCAGTAGGGGCAGAACGCGCCTGTGTACATCGTAACGGTTTGCATGATTGTTTTCAGAGTTCTAATGGGGTTCACTATATGGGCATATGGTTTATTTTACAATACTTGAAATCGGCTATTTTGCCTGAATCTTTGTTTTCGGGGCGTGAGGGCTGCCTGCCGCCCATGTGCCAAAACGCCGTTTTTAAAGTATGATAAACGGCAATCCGAACCGCTTTTGTCATTTGTTTTCCACAAAACCGATGGCAAGCGGATGGTAGATTAAATTTGAGTCAGAACAGCAACACAATCAGCCGATCATTTTCGGGTTTGGGCAACATCAGTCTGGTTCAAATTTAATCTACTATATTTCTTATTAAAAATCAGGAACTAAAACCATGCTTTCAGGAATCCCCATCCCGAAGGACGCCGTCCGTCCGCCCGAAACCGTGCTCGTCAACATCACCCCGCAGGAAACGCGCGTGGCAGTGTTGGAAGAAAACAATATCTGCGAGCTGCACATCGAACGCAACAGCGGCCACAGTCTGGTCGGCAATATTTATCTGGGCGTGGTGCGCCGCGTGCTGCCCGGCATGCAGAGTGCGTTCATCGACATCGGTTTGGAACGTGCCGCGTTTCTGCACATCGTCGATGTCCTCGAACAACGCCGCAACCCCGACGAAACCCAACGTATCGAGCATATGTTGTTTGAAGGGCAGTCGGTTTTGGTGCAGGTCATCAAAGACCCGATTAACACCAAAGGCGCGCGCCTTTCCACTCAAATCTCGCTGGCCGGGCGCTTCCTCGTCCACCTTCCGCAGGAAGACCACATCGGCATTTCCCAGCGCATCGAAGACGATGCCGAACGCAACAGCCTGCGCGAACGCCTGACTAATCTATTGCCCGAAGACGCGTGCCACGGCTACATCATCCGCACCAACGCCGAAAACGCCACCGACGAGCAGCTTCTGTCCGATATCCACTACCTGACTAAAGTGTGGGAACACATTCAAGAACAAGCGAAAACCCAGCCGCCGGAAACCCTGCTGTATCAGGATTTGCCTTTGAGCCTGCGCGTGTTGCGCGATATGTTCAGCCTCGACACGCAAAAAATCCTGGTCGATTCAACCGAAAACCACCGCCGCATGACCCGCTTCGCTGAGCAATACGTTCACGGCGCATTGGGCAGGATAGAGCTGTTCAAAGGCGAACGCCCGCTGTTTGAAACCCACAACGTCGAGCAGGAAATCAGCCGCGCCCTACAACCGCGCGTCAACCTCAACTTCGGCAGCTACCTGATTATCGAGTCCACCGAAGCCATGACCACGATAGACGTGAACACCGGCGGCTTCGTCGGCGCGCGCAACTTCGACGAAACCATCTTCCGCACCAACCTCGAAGCCTGCCACACCATCGCCCGCGAATTACGGTTGCGCAACCTTGGCGGCATCATCATCATCGACTTCATCGACATGGCGCAGGAAGCGCACCGCGAAGCCGTGTTGCAAGAGCTTGCCAAAGCCCTCGCCTTCGACCGCACCCGCGTTACCCTCAACGGCTTCACCAGCTTGGGTTTGGTCGAGCTGACTCGCAAGCGCTCGCGCGAAAATCTCAGCCAAATCCTCTGCGAACCCTGCCCGTCCTGCCAAGGCAGGGGTCGTCTGAAAACGCCGCAGACCATCTGCTACGAAATCCAGCGCGAAATCGTCCGCGAAGCCCGCCGTTACGACGTGCAGTCCTTCCGCATCCTCGCCGCGCCCAACGTCATCGACCTCTTCCTCGACGAAGAATCGCAATCGCTGGCGATGCTCATCGACTTTATCGGCAAACCGATTTCGCTGGCAGTCGAAACCGCCTACACGCAGGAACAGTACGATATTGTGTTGCTGTAAAGACAAAAGGTCGTCTGAAAACAGAATCGGGTTTTCAGACGACCTTTTGGCAAGATTGGCAAACCATTCAAGTGCAGTATTCCTTTAGAAAAAAATATCCAACATACCAAGCAGAACCCACGCCCAAGGAACCCGATAAAGTACGGAAAAAACAACAAAAAGGTCCTCTGAAAACCAGCTGCCCCTTTCAGACGACCTCCCGCTAAACCCTTCCTAATTTTCCCCTGCTATCCTCCCATTAATTAAGGAGAACACCATGCGCGTATTGCTTGCAGAAGACGACAACATGATTGCCCAAGCCGTAGCCGCCAACCTCAAAGACAGCGGCTATGCCGTCGACTGGGTCAAAAACGGCAGCCAAGTTTCTACCGCCCTTCAGGCGCAGAACTACGACTTGCTGCTGCTCGACCTCGGACTGCCCGGCAAAGACGGGTTGGACGTCCTCACCCAAATCAGACACGAAGGCAGCAAAACCCCCGTCCTCATCGTTACCGCCCGCGACGACCTCCACAGCCGCCTCAACGGGCTGGACGGCGGTGCCGACGACTACATCGTCAAACCCTTCGACATGGCGGAGCTGCAAGCCCGTATGCGCGCCGTCCTGCGCCGCCACAGCGGCCACAGCCAAACCCTGCTGACCAACGGCGCGCTCACCCTCAACCCCGCCACCTACCAAGTCGAAGTCAAAGGACAAGACAAACCCGTCCTCCTGAGCAACAAAGAATTTGCCGTTCTCCAGGCCCTGATGATGCGTCCCGGCATCATCCTCTCCCGCAGCGACCTTGAAGACAAAATCTACGGCTGGGGCGAAGAAGTCGAAAGCAACGCCGTCGATTTCCTCATCCACGCCCTACGCAAAAAGCTCGGCAAAGAACACATCCAAAACGTACGCGGCGTAGGCTGGCTGGTCGCCAAAGAGGTCGTCTGAAACCCCAATCCGCGCATCCATGCCCGCCCATGCCATAATCAATATAGTGGATTAACTTTAAATCAGGACAAGGCGACGAAGCCGCAGACAGTACA
>CAUOMQ010000191.1:0-3703 GCA_963456805.1 uncultured Neisseria sp.
CTTTGAGCTAAGGCGAGGCAACGCCGTACTGGTTTAAAGTTAATCCACTATACAAATCGACCAGACCCATCGATTGATTTTGCCTTACCACTTCCCTCTTGATATTCAAAGCATTCTAAACAACAAAAATATTTTCAGACGACCTCCTACCCGCTTTGGTAAAATGCACCACACCATAACCCACCCCTTCTACACTCCCGACCAACTGCCCATGACCAACCAGCGCATCAACCACGAACCCGTCTTCCTGCTTGCTTCCGCCCCTTGGCGCGAGAGCAGTTTGTGGGTGGAAGTGTTCAGCCGCCGTTACGGGCGCGTGGCTTTGCTGGCAAGAAGTGCGCGCAAGCGGCAGAGCGAGTTGCGTGGCGTGTTGGTTCCGTTTGTACCGGTCAGCGCATCGTGGTACGGCTCGCAAGAGTTGAAAACGCTACACCGCGCGGAGTGGATAGGCGGCTGGCCACAGCCGCAAGGCAGGGCTTTGTTCAGCGGCTTATATATCAACGAACTGATGCTCAAGCTGACAACCCGCGAAGACCCGATACCCGAGCTTTACGACGCGCTGGAAGCGGTAATGCGGGCGGTATGCGGCGAAAACAGCCATACCGCTGCGTTGCGACGCTTTGAATGGACTTTACTCAGCCGTTTGGGATTCGCACCCGATTTGTTCCACGATGGCAACGACGAAGCAATCCGCGCCGAAGAAACCTACTGGCTGACGCCTGAAAACGCGGTCGTCCCCATCGAAGAAGCCGAACGCTTCAATCCGCGCAATCATGGCGTGGCAGTCGGCGGCGACATCTTAATCCAGCTGCGTGAAGGCGATTTCACCCACCCCGAAAGCCTCGGGCAGTCGCTAAAAATCACGCGCCTGCTGATTGACAACCTCCTGCCCGAAGGCATTAAATCCAGACAGGTTTTGCAACAACTCCAGCAATTCAGTTTCGGCGTTTAACTTTTTCAGACGACCTTTTCCATCAGCAGGTCGTCTGAAAATCCAAAGAAAGGACACATCATGCTCTTAGGTGTAAACATCGACCACATCGCCACCGTCCGCAACGCCCGCGGCACGACCTATCCCAGCCCCGTAGAAGCGGCATTGGTCGCGGAAACGCACGGTGCGGATTTGATTACCATGCACCTGCGCGAAGACCGCCGCCACATCAAAGACGCGGACGTATTCGCCGTCAAAAACGCCATCCGCACACGCCTGAACCTTGAAATGGCACTGACCGAAGAAATGCTGGAAAATGCGCTCAAAGTCATGCCGGAAGACGTGTGCATCGTGCCTGAAAAACGTCAGGAAATCACGACCGAAGGCGGTTTGGACGTATTGGCGCAACAGGAAAAAATCGCCGAGTTCACCAAAATCCTGACCAACGCGGGCATCCGCGTTTCGCTCTTTATCGATGCCGACAACGATCAAATCCAAGCCGCCCATGATGTCGGCGCGCCCGTTATCGAGCTGCACACCGGCGCATACGCCGATGCCCACAGCCACGCCGAACAAATCAAGCAATTCGAGCGTCTGCAAAACGGCGCGCATTTTGCCAGCGATTTGGGCTTGGTCGTCAACGCCGGACACGGCCTGACCATACACAACGTTACCCCCGTCGCCCAAATCCTCGCCATCCGCGAGCTGAACATCGGGCATTCGCTGATTGCCCAAGCCCTCTTCCTCGGCCTGCCCGAAGCCGTCCGCCAGATGAAGGAAACCATGTTCAGGGCAAGAATGCTGCCTTGATAGGCGACATCACCTTTTAAGACGACCTTCTCTCAACAAGGAGACCACCGCATGATTTACGGCATAGGCACAGACATCGTTTCCCTCAAACGCATCATCCGCCTGAGCAAAAAGTTCGGACAGGCGTTTGCCGAGCGCATCCTCACCCCCGAAGAGCTGCTCGAATTCCCGCAAGCGGGCAAACCCGTCAACTACCTTGCCAAACGCTTTGCCGCCAAAGAAGCCTTCGCCAAAGCTGTCGGCACGGGCATACGCGGCGCGGTTTCCTTCCGCAACATCGGCATCGGGCATGACGCATTAGGCAAACCCGAATTCTTCTACGCCCCCACCCTGTCCAAATGGCTGGAAGAGCAAGGCATCAGCCGCGTCAGCCTCAGCATGAGCGACGAAGAAGACACCGTGTTGGCATTTGTCGTTGCCGAAAAATAAGGCAACACCCATTGGCAGATCGGATTCCCGAATCCGACCTTTCCGGATTTTCAGACGACCCTTCTCCCTATTCCCATGACCCGAGACACCCGCCCCCTTATCCGCGTCGTTGCCGGCATCCTGCTCAACCAAGACGGCGACTACCTGCTCAGTTCCCGCCCCGAAGGCAAGCCCTATGCCGGATATTGGGAATTTGCCGGCGGCAAAGTTGAAGCGGGCGAAACCAACTTCCAAGCCCTGCAACGCGAGTTTGAAGAAGAACTCGGCATCCGCATCCTCGCCGCCACGCCTTGGCTGACCAAAATCCATTCCTACGAACACGCCCGCGTCTGCCTGAAATTCCTATGGGTAAACCCCGACCAATGGACGGGCGAACCCCAATCCCGCGAAGGGCAGGCATGGTCGTGGCAAAAAGCGGGCGATTTCAACGTCGCCCCCATGCTGCCCGCCAACGGTCCGCTACTGCGCGCCCTTTCCGTCCCACGCCGGCTTCAAGGTCGTCTGAAAACCGGTTTGCACGGACAAAACAGCACCGGCGAATACCGCATCGCCCCCTACTCCCTTGCCGAGCCGCACCACGCCAACATCCTCATCTCAGAAACCGAACTGCGCAAACTCGGCAAGCTGCCCCAAGCCCAAAGCGTTTGGGTGTCGGTACACACCCGCGAACAATGGCAGCGTGTTCAAGATGCCGACGTCGTCGTTTGGCAAGTCAACCACGAATCAAGCGCATGGCAAGTGCTTGAAATATTAGAACAAGGCGTATCCGTTCCGCTGGTTGTCACCGCACCCGAAACACTGGTTTCAAGCTACCGCGACCGCTGGCTCTCAGCAGGCGCACACGCCGTCCTGACCGACAATGACACCGAGGTCGTCTGAAATGGACAAAAACCGCAAACTCCTCCTCGCAGGCGTCCTCCTCATCCTCTTCGCCGCCGCCAAACTCCTACTGCTGGACTGGTGGCAGAAACAACAGCCCCAAGCCCGCTCCGCCGAGTGCGACCTCATCAAAGGCTGCACCCTGCCCGACGGCTCGCACGTCCGCTCCACCCCTATCAGCCACCGCTCCGCCTTCGACATCACCGTCGAAAACACCCCGGCCGAAACACAACAAGTCAGCATCAGCTTCAGCATGAAAGACATGGACATGGGCTTCAACCGCTATATGCTCCAACAACAATCCCCGCGCACTTGGCAAGCGCACCAAATCCACCTGCCCGTCTGCGTCGAAGGCAGACGCGACTACATCGCCGACATCACCATAGGCGGACAGACTTTTCAGACGACCTTTACCGCCCAATAGGCTTTCTACGCGCACTCTGACAAGAAAACTTTTCGTCGAATGGCTCATCACGGATTCAATTTCAATCAGAAACCTGAAAAGAGTACCTATAACATGAAAGCGATTGTTTAGATGTTTTTCACACTAAACAATCGCTTTCTTCAGGTTTGTACAACATAAAACCATGCCGGTTTATATTTATAGTCAATTAAAAATAAAATAGTACAATACTCAACTTTGAAGGTTTAACC
>CAUOMQ010000192.1:0-3668 GCA_963456805.1 uncultured Neisseria sp.
GCCGGAAAATTCGGTGCTGCGGTTGCCTTGGTCGAGCGAGCCTTGGTCGGCTTCAATCTGTATCGGCTGCTTGCTGTCGCTTTGCAGGGCGTAGGCGGGGGCGGTGGCGAAAAATGCGGTTAAAACACATGCCTTACATATTTTTTGTATCATAAATCGTGGCTTTCACTCTGGATGGGAAGTTCAACAAACCTTTTTTGTGGTCATACGTCAGACCTTCGGCGTTGCCGCTCGATTCGCCGTATTGGAAGGTAACGGGCGTGTCGGTTTGGGCGTATTGAGATTCGGTATCGACGTGCAGAAGATCGGTTTTGACGACGCCTGCCTGCCGCTTGGCATCGGCGGCTTTGGTCAGGACGACGTTGTGTTTGAACAGGAGTTGTTTGGTTTGGGTGTTGTATACGGCTTCGTCGCTGCCGACGTCGTAAAGCCGGCTGCCTTCTTGGAAGAAGACGAGGTGCGGCAGCTCGAAATGGACGTCGTTGCTTTCGGGAAACTGTTTCGCCCCTTTTGCGCTCAGATGCTCTTTCAGACGACCTTGTTCGTCAAACCGCCGCCCGTCTATGCCGTCCATCGTATATTGCGGCTGGTTGGGGTTGAGTTTGACTTCTTCAATGTCGATTTCGCTGATGCGCCCCAGCCATGCCGACAATCCGCCGAGCGCGACCGCCAGCACCAAAGGGAATGCGATTCCGTACCGCCATCTTACTTTCATTTGATGTACTCGTTCAAAGCCGCGCCCAGCGTACCTTTCGCGCGCATAATCAGGTCGCACACTTCGCGCACTGCGCCTGCGCCGCCCGCCTGTTTCGTAATATAGGCGGCGTGTTGCAGCGTAAACCAATGCGCGTCAGGCACGGCAACCGGCAATCCGCAGCGCACCATCACCGGCAAATCGACCACATCGTCGCCGACAAAGGCGCACTCGCCTTCTTCTACGCCCGCTTTCGCACGCAATTCTTCATAGGCGGCACGTTTGTCCGAAATACCTTTGAAGTAGTAATTTATGCCCAACTGTTTGACGCGGATGCCGACGGAGGGCGCGTCCCGACCTGTGATAACCGCAGTCTGCACGCCACTGGCCTGAAGCATCTTCAAGCCGTGTCCGTCCAGCGTGTGGAACGATTTGATTTCTTCGCCGTTGTCGCGGATGAAGATGCGGCCGTCGGTCAAAACGCCGTCCACATCCAATATCAGCAGCTTGATATGCGCCGCGCGCTGTTGCAGCTCGGGGTCTAAGGTTTGCATAGTGTTTCCTTGCGGATTGCTAAGTTTCAGACGACCTATTCTAACATAAAGGTTGTCTGAAAACGGTTAGCCCGCCTTTACACAATCCGCGCCATCAGTAAATCGTGCATATTCAGCGCGCCAGTCAGCACGCCGTCGGCGTCGGTTACCAAAAGCCCGTTCACATGGTTTGCCTGCATGACTTTCAGGGCTTCGGTGGCGAGGCGTTCGGCGGGGATGGTTTTGGGTGAGGGGTGCATGATTTTATCGACGGTCAGTCCGTCAAAGCGGTCGCGCTGTTGAAACAGGCGGCGCAAATCGCCGTCGGTAAACACGCCTTTCAGACGACCTTCGTTGTCCGTTACCGCCAGCATACCCAAGCCTTTTTCGCTCATGCTGACGATGGCTTCTTTTAAGGGCGTGCCGAGTCGGACGGCGGGCAGGGCGTCGTCTTGGTGCATGATGTCCGCAACGCGTAGAAGCAGGCGTTTGCCGAGGCTGCCGGCGGGGTGGCTCAAGGCGAAGTCGTCGGGCGTGAACGCGCGTGCGCGCAAAAGGACAACTGCCAATGCGTCACCCAAAGCCATGACGGCGGTGGTGCTGGTGGTCGGGGCAAGTCCCAGCGGGCAGGCTTCTTTGGAAACTGACGCGGTGATGTGAATGTCGGCATGGCGCGCCATGGTCGAATCGGGGCGGGCGGTGATGCAGATGAGGGTAATGTTTTTGCGTTTGAGCGCGGGGATGATGGCGGCGATTTCATCGCTTTCGCCGGAATTGGAAATTGCGACGACGACGTCGTTGTCCACAATCATACCCAAGTCGCCGTGCGCTGCTTCCGCAGGATGGACGAAAAACGCGGGTGTGCCGGTCGAAGCCATGGTCGCCGCTATTTTGCGCCCGATATGTCCCGACTTGCCCATGCCCGTGATAACGACCCTGCCTGTGCAGTGCAATAGTGCGTCTGCCGCAAGGACGAAGTTTTCGTCTAATTCTGCCGCAATTTCGCGCAAGCCTTCCGCTTCAGTGTGCAACACTTCGCGCGCCCAATCGAGATATTGACCGTTTCCTGCCATAATTTCATGCCTTTTTGTGTTCGTGTTATATGATTTTGGACATCATTAAATGCCCTAATAATCTATCCAAATTTTCCGAATAGGGGTAGCATTACCGCCTGCTTCGCAAATAACCTATATTTAAAGGAATCAGAGATGACTATTTTATCGGACGTTAAAGCATTAGGACAACAAATCTGGCTGGACAACCTTTCCCGCTCACTCGTACAAAGCGGCGAATTGGCGCAAATGCTGAAACAAGGCGTGTGCGGCGTTACTTCCAATCCCGCCATCTTCCAAAAAGCCTTTGCCGGCGACGCGCTTTACGCCGATGAAGTCGCCGCCCTCAAGCAGCAAGACCTCAGCCCCAAACAACGCTACGAAACCATGGCGATTGCCGACGTACAGGCAGCCTGCGACGTTTGCCTTGCCGAACACGAATCCACCGGCGGCAAAACCGGTTTCGTCAGCCTCGAAGTTTCCCCCGAGCTTGCCAAAGACGCGCAAGGCACGGTAGAAGAAGCCCGCCGCCTCCATGCCGCCATCGGGCGTAAAAACGCCATGATTAAAGTCCCCGCCACCGACGCAGGCATCGAAGCACTCGAAACCCTCATCGCTGACGGCATCAGCGTGAACCTGACCCTGCTGTTCTCACGCGCCCAAACCCTCAAAGCCTACGCAGCCTACGCGCGCGGCATCGCCAAACGCTTGGCAGCCGGACAAAGCGTTGCCCATATCCAAGCCGTCGCCAGCTTCTTCATCTCACGCGTGGACGGCGCGCTTGACGCCACGCTGCCCGACCACCTCAAAGGCAAAATCGCCATCGCCCTTGCCAAAGCCGCCTACCAAGACTGGGCGCAATACTTCGGCAGCCCCGAATTTGCCGCGCTGGAAGCCAAAGGCGCAAACCGCGTGCAACTCTTATGGGCATCCACAGGCGTCAAAAACCCCGCCTATCCCGACACGCTCTACGTTGACAGCCTGATCGGCGCACACACCGTCAACACCGTCCCCGACGCCACCCTCAAAGCCTTCATCGACCACGGCACAGCCAAAGCCACGCTGACCGAAGGTGTAGAAGAAGCACAAGCGCAGCTTGCCGAAACCGCCGCGCTCGGCATAGACGTAGAAACCCTCGCCAACCGCTTGCAGGAAGACGGTTTGAAACAGTTTGAAGAAGCCTTCGACAAACTGCTCGCCCCGCTGGCTTGATGGTCAAAACCCAAGCCAGCCCTAGCAATCCGGTTTCTAAGCTTCACCGATAAAACAGACCCAAAAGGTTGTCTGAAAACCTCAATTCGAGATTTTCAGACGACCTTTTGCCGTTTCCATCATCTATAGTCAATTAAAATCAAAATAGGACAGTAGCGCATCGTCAAATCGGGCGTA
>CAUOMQ010000193.1:0-3666 GCA_963456805.1 uncultured Neisseria sp.
TTGAGCTAAGGCGAGGCAACGCCGTACTGGTTTAAAGTTAATCCACTATAAAAAACAATCGCTGCTTTTAATATAAATTAAGGCCTATAAACGGCTGCTGCGTTTATAATGCGCCTGTTCAACCCTTCCACCGAGAAGACGCCATGAAAAAACTCCTTTACTTCTTTACCGCCTTTTTTGCCCTGTGTTCCAGCGCGTTTGCTGTGAATGCCGACGATTTGCTGCCGCCTGAAAAAGCGTTTGTGCCACAAGTGAACGTTACCGACAAAGGCATCAACGTCGAATTCAAAATCGCCGACGGCTACTATATGTACCAATCGAAAATCGTCGCCGCCACCGCGCCTGAAGGCGTATTGGGCGAACCGGTTTTCAGCAAAGGCGAAGCCAAAGAAGATGAGTTTTTTGGCAAACAAACCGTGTTCCACCGCGCTGCTCAGGTCAACTGGCCTTACAAAAAAGCCGCGCCGACCTACAAGCTGACGCTGACTTATCAAGGTTGTGCCGAAGCCGGCGTATGTTACCCGCCCGTGGACACGTCTTTCGAGATTAATGGCAACGGCCTGTACCAGCCGCAAAGCGACGAACCCATATCCGCTAAAGACCGCTTCCTGCAACCCGATTCCGCCAAACCATCCCCCGCCACCGCGCCTAAAGCCTCGCAAAACGACGACAGCAGCCGCTTCAAATTATCGTGGGACACATTAAACGCCAACCTGTTGGCGTTTTTTACCGCAGGGGTATTCTTGAGCTTTACCGCCTGTATGTATCCGCTTTTGCCGATTGTTTCCAGCATCATCGTCGGCGATAAAACCGCCGGCAAAGGCCGCGCCTTCGCGCTGTCCGTAGCGTATGTGCAAGGTTTGGCACTGACCTACACGCTGGTCGGCGTCATCGCAGGCTTGACGGGCGCGCTGCTGACCGTATGGCTGCAACAGGCATGGGTCGTCCTTGCCGCCGCAGGTCTGATGGTCGTCCTCGCGCTTTCCATGTTCGGACTCTTCAACATCCAACTGCCCAACGCCGTCCAATCCTATTTCCAAAACCAAAGCAGCAAACTCTCCGGCGGCAAAATCTTCTCCGTCTTCGTCATGGGCATACTCTCCGCGCTGATCGTCGGCCCCTGCGTCGCCCCGCCGCTCGGATTCGCCTTGGGCTATATCGGACAAACCGGTGATGCCGTTTTGGGCGGGCTGGCGTTGTATGTCTTGGCACTCGGCACCGGCGTTCCGCTGATCCTCATCGGCACATTCGGCGGCCACGTCCTGCCCAAAGCAGGCGACTGGATGAACGGCATCAAATACGCCTTCGGCTTCATCCTGCTTGCCGTAGCCGTCTATCTCGCCACGCCGCACCTGCCCTACTACCTCGTTGTCGCGCTTTACACCCTGCTCATGATCGTCCCTGCCGTCATGTTGCTGGTTAAATCCGGCAAACAAAAAGGTCGTCTGAAAACCACAGCCTCCGTTTTAGGCTTCCTGCTCATCATCGGCGGCGCATGGTTCGGCTGGCAAAGCGCAAACAAACAAACCACCGCCCTGCACCACTTCCTGACGCTCTCTCCCCCGTCCGAAGCAGGCAAAACGACCGACCACGGCAAAATGTTCACTGACGTCGCCGAACTCAAAGCTGCCATGGACGCCGCATTGAAAGCCAACCCCGACAAACCCGTCGTTTTGGATTTCTATGCCGACTGGTGTATTTCCTGCAAAGAAATGGCAAACTACACGCTCAACCAGCCGCAAGTGCATGAAGCCGTCGATATGGAACGCTTCTTCCAAATCGACGTAACCGCCAACACGCCCGAACATCAGGCACTCTACAAAGAATACGGAATCTACGGCCCGCCGGGCATTTTCGCCATCCACGCCGACGGCCGCCGCAGCGACCCCTTGCTCGGCTTCGCCAAACCGGACGAATTCATCAACTGGTACAAACAAAACGAAAAATAAAGACGAAAGGTCGTCTGAAAACCTGAAACAGGGTTTTCAGACGACCTTTTTAAATGGTGGTTTTTTGATCCAGGCTGTCCTGCTGACTAAAACTGACTGATTATCCAAAATTAATCGATTGCCACAGAAGATAATATTATGGATTTTGTCTTATTTGATTACCAGCTTCTATTAAATAGAAGTGAAGATATTGATTACAAGGAAAGTATTTTTAAATCAACTATTCCATTAATGCGCTTTCTCAAAACAAATAATTTACTCGTAGACATTGATCCTTTTAATGAAGACGGCTCGATTAAAGAAAATATTGTTATTAGAAAGTCTAATGTAACCGATGAAGGTTTCCAATTATTTGTCAAACCAATAAATAACTGGTGGAATGCTTTGGACAGGGGAGTTTCACCTGAGAAAATTACTATTTTGGAAAACGGGTTAAAAAAGATTCGCTCTGCAAAGAAGTAATTTCTATAAGTTTCAGACAACCTTTTTAAATGTTCGGTTTCAATCTATCTCACTTTCCCACCAACCGGTAAATTAGTTTCGATTTTTGGCAAATTTAAATGAGCAAAACATATAAAGTCAGCCCTGAATATATAAGAATTTTTCTTGGATTATTACACGAAGGTGTCGATGACAGACTTGAAGGATTATCAGGTATGAACTTGGTAAATCGAGATAGTGTAAAAAAATTAGTGGAAGAATATCTGTATCCTGAATATCAAAACTTACCCATATCAACCCGATTCAGAATTAAAGAGAGTTTAAGGTTTGGCTTAAATTTCTGGACGGAAGAAAAGCTATATGATCAATTTCCCAGCACCGATGCAGCCTTTGAAATCCCTCAACAAATGACCGCAAAAGAACTGTATAAGCAAATTTGGGATGATATGTTCGATCATGAAGATATCACTATTCTCGATATGACGAAATATCAGGAATCGAACTGAAACTGACAAACTTTAGCCTATATATAGTGGATTAAATTTAAATCAGGACAAGGCGACGAAGCCGCAGACAGTACAGATAGTACGGAACCGATTCACTTGGTGCTTCAGCACCTTAGAGAATCGTTCTCTTTGAGCTAAGGCGAGGCAACGCCGTACTGGTTTAAAGTTAATCCACTATAAAATACTTATTTAATGTGTAGCCTAACGAACATCAATTAGATCAAACATCAACAAAACTAAAAGCTCGTCTGAAATGATTTTCAGACGAGCTTTTTAAATGGCATGTTTTCAACCCCGCCACTGGTTACGCCTACTTAATTTTCAAAATTGGAAGATTAAGATGTCTTAATTCATTTTGTTTCGGACATGAGGTCTTTAACGAGCCTTTCTTACCTTTTTCTACATCTAGGCGTATCGATATGAAGCATTGATTTTTATCATGAATATATTCATCTACATCATAACCCACACCCGTTTCTTCATCTGTATTAATTTCCAAATCCCCTGATTTTAATTTTGCCACGCCTTGCATCAAAGAATTTTTCCCTGAATTGCGCGGGTTATATATATCGAATTGTATATTTCCATTTTTCAAATGCTTTGTCTGAAGCAATAGCCCTGTTTTGCTTACTCGATATGTCCCTGAATAGGCTGACAAAGGTATAAAAAGTAAAAACATATATAAAAACTTTTTCATCATACTGCTCTTTCCTCAATTATAGTGGATTAAAATAAAAATGAGACAAGGCGGCAACGCCCGCCGTGTACGG
>CAUOMQ010000194.1:0-3574 GCA_963456805.1 uncultured Neisseria sp.
TGGTTAAACCTTCAAAGTTGAGTATTGTACTATTTTATTTTTAATTGACTATAAAGTTAATCCACTATATCAATGCCGTTGTGAAAAGTACGGTAGGAAGGGTGGCTCTAATGGAGTTGCGAACTGACTTATTTTTGATAAAGGTCGTCTGAAATAGGGAGTGCAGAGTTTGAGAACTCTTTATCCATTTCAGACGACCTCAGTTGCTAAATAGTTCTTAGTAAATACAAAATACCAACTTTTCTCTACCGTTTGCTTGACTAAACTCTTGCAATAAAAATATAATTCCACTCTTGCCGACATGGTGTCGGCAAGTATTTAACTCAACAGGACGAGAAAATATGCCAACTATCAACCAATTGGTACGCAAAGGCCGTCAAAAGCCCGTGTACGTAAACAAAGTGCCTGCACTGGAAGCCTGCCCGCAAAAACGCGGCGTGTGCACCCGCGTATACACGACTACCCCTAAAAAACCTAACTCTGCATTGCGTAAAGTATGTAAAGTTCGCCTGACCAACGGTTTTGAAGTCATTTCATACATCGGTGGTGAAGGCCACAATCTGCAAGAGCACAGCGTCGTACTGATTCGCGGCGGTCGTGTAAAAGACTTGCCGGGTGTACGTTACCACACTGTACGCGGTTCCTTGGATACTGCAGGTGTTAAAGACCGTAAACAAGCCCGTTCTAAATACGGTGCTAAGCGTCCTAAATAATTACAGGGACTTAAATAGGCACGTCGGCCGCCTAAGCTAAACAACGGCCGAGTAAGTGAATACTCTATTGGGTATTCATGGGAATTGACCCGACTGAATAGATTAAAGGAAATTAAAATGCCAAGACGTAGAGAAGTCCCCAAGCGCGATGTATTGCCTGATCCTAAATTCGGCAGCGTCGAGCTGACTAAATTCATGAACGTATTGATGATTGACGGTAAAAAATCTGTTGCCGAGCGTATCGTTTACGGTGCGTTGGAGCAAATTGAGAAAAAAACCGGCAAAGCAGCAATCGAAGTATTCAACGAAGCCATTGCAAACGCCAAACCTATCGTGGAAGTGAAAAGCCGCCGTGTAGGTGGTGCAAACTACCAAGTTCCTGTTGAGGTTCGTCCTTCACGCCGTCTGGCTCTTGCAATGCGCTGGGTTCGCGATGCGGCCCGCAAACGTGGTGAGAAATCCATGGACCTGCGTTTGGCAGGCGAGTTGATTGATGCGTCCGAAGGCCGCGGCGGTGCGTTGAAAAAACGTGAAGAAGTACATCGCATGGCTGAAGCCAACAAAGCATTCTCTCACTTCCGTTTCTAATTTTGAAAGGCTAATAAAATGGCTCGTAAGACCCCGATCAGCCTGTACCGCAACATCGGTATTTCCGCCCATATTGACGCGGGTAAAACCACTACTACAGAACGTATTTTGTTCTATACCGGTTTGACCCACAAATTGGGCGAGGTACATGATGGCGCGGCTACTACCGACTACATGGAACAAGAGCAAGAGCGTGGTATTACCATTACCTCCGCTGCCGTTACTTCCTACTGGTCCGGTATGGCGAAACAATTCCCAGAACACCGCTTCAACATTATCGACACACCAGGACACGTTGACTTTACCGTAGAGGTAGAGCGTTCTATGCGTGTATTGGATGGTGCGGTAATGGTTTACTGCGCGGTGGGTGGTGTTCAACCGCAATCTGAAACCGTATGGCGTCAAGCCAACAAATACCAAGTGCCACGCTTGGCGTTTGTAAATAAAATGGACCGTCAAGGTGCTAACTTTTTCCGCGTTGTCGAGCAAATGAAAACCCGTTTGCGCGCAAACCCAGTACCTATCGTCATTCCGGTAGGCGCAGAAGACAGTTTCACCGGTGTTGTTGACCTGCTGAAAATGAAATCCATCATTTGGAATGAAGCCGATAAAGGTACAACCTTTACCTATGGCGACATTCCCGCTGAATTGGTTGAAACTGCTGAAGAATGGCGTCAAAACATGATTGAAGCCGCAGCTGAAGCCAGCGAAGAATTGATGGACAAATACTTGGGCGGCGACGAGCTGACCGAGGAAGAAATCGTAGGCGCATTGCGTCAACGTACTTTGGCAGGCGAAATTCAGCCGATGTTGTGCGGTTCCGCATTTAAAAACAAAGGTGTTCAACGTATGTTGGACGCAGTTGTAGAATTGCTGCCTGCTCCTACCGATATTCCTCCGGTTCAAGGTGTTAACCCTAACACTGAAGAAGCCGACAGCCGCCAAGCCAGCGATGAAGAGAAATTCTCTGCATTGGCGTTCAAAATGTTGAACGACAAATACGTTGGTCAGCTGACTTTCATCCGCGTTTACTCCGGTGTCGTGAAATCCGGTGATACCGTATTGAACTCTGTAAAAGGCACTCGCGAACGTATCGGTCGTTTGGTACAAATGACTGCTGCAGACCGTACCGAAATCGAAGAAGTACGTGCAGGCGATATCGCGGCCGCTATCGGTCTGAAAGACGTTACTACCGGTGAAACCTTGTGTGCGGAAAGCGCGCCGATTATCTTGGAACGCATGGAATTCCCTGAGCCGGTAATCCATATTGCCGTTGAGCCGAAAACCAAGGCCGACCAAGAGAAAATGGGTATCGCCCTGAACCGTCTGGCTAAAGAAGACCCTTCTTTCCGTGTTCGTACGGACGAAGAATCCGGTCAAACCATTATTTCCGGTATGGGTGAGCTGCACTTGGAGATTATTGTTGACCGTATGAAACGCGAATTCGGCGTGGAAGCAAATATCGGTGCACCTCAAGTGGCTTACCGCGAAACCATCCGCAAAGAAGTCGAAGCCGAATACAAACACGCCAAACAATCCGGTGGTAAAGGTCAATACGGTCACGTTGTGATCAAAATGGAACCTATGGAACCGGGTGGTGCAGGTTACGAATTTATCGACGAAATTAAAGGTGGTGTGATTCCTCGCGAATTCATTCCGTCTGTCGATAAAGGTATCCGCGATACCCTGCCTAACGGTATTGTTGCAGGCTACCCAGTAGTTGACGTACGCGTACGTTTGATCTTCGGTTCTTCACACGACGTCGACTCCTCTCAACTGGCCTTTGAATTGGCTGCTTCCCAAGCCTTCAAAGAAGGTATGCGTAAAGCCAATCCTGCTCTGCTTGAGCCAATCATGGCAGTTGAAGTGGAAACTCCTGAAGAATACATGGGTGACGTAATGGGCGACTTGAACCGTCGTCGCGGCGTCGTATTGGGTATGGATGATGACGGTATCGGCGGTAAAAAAGTCCGTGCCGAAGTACCTCTGGCAGAAATGTTCGGTTATTCTACCGACCTGCGTTCTGCAACCCAAGGCCGCGCTACTTACTCTATGGAGTTCAAGAAATATTCTGAAGCTCCTGCCCACATAGCTGCTGCTGTAACTGAAGCCCGTAAAGGCTAATCAGGCAAATAGGTCGTCTGAAAGGCTGAAATGATTTTTCAGACGACCTCTGTTCTTTAATCGATCTTTAATGTAAAGGAATTAGCTCATGGCTAAGGAAAAATTTGAACGTAGCAAACCGCACGTAAACGTTGGCACCATCGGTCACG
>CAUOMQ010000195.1:0-3533 GCA_963456805.1 uncultured Neisseria sp.
TCTTTGAGCTAAGGCGAGGCAACGCCGTACTGGTTTAAAGTTAATCCACTATATGTTTTGAGTTTTGAGGATATCTTCCCTGTAAAGGTTAGTAAGGGGGATTGGGCAAGGCGTAGCCAGCAGGTACATCAGCATCTCCTCGAGAATGCCAAATTGTAAAAAACGCTTCTGTCTCTTAAAACAGAAGCGTTTTTTTCATTTCAGACGACCTGTAATCCGTTTGTCGGAATCGGGCTGCGGCTTGGTTTGGGTTTTATTAAGCTGTGGATCAGCCGGGCAGGTACTGCATCGGGTCGACGGCTTTGCCGTTCATGCGGACTTCGAAATGCAGTTTGACGCCGTCTGTGTCGCTATTGCCCATGGTGGCAATCGGCTGGCCTGCTGCGACTTTTTGGTCTTTTTGAACCAGAATGGTGTTGTTGTGTGCGTAGGCGGTGATGGAGAAGTCGCTGTGGCTGATGAGAATCAGTTTGCCGTAGCCGCGCACTTCTTCGCCGACGTAGAGGACGGTCCCGGCTGCTGCGGATTTGACGCTTTGTCCGAGTGTGCCGCCGATATCGATGCCTTTGTTGGTCGCGTTGTCATAGCCGCGGATGATGGAATTTTTGCCGTTGTCGACCGGCCATTGCAGGGTCAGGCGGTTGACGGGGGCGACGGTTCTGGCGCTGCTGATGTCGGTACTGCCGGAACGGGGGCGGTTGGCGGCGTTTTTACGGACGCGCAAGACTTGTCCGACTTCGATTTGTGAGGCGTTGTTCAGATTGTTCCATGATGCCAAGGTGTTGACGTTTTGTCCGTAGCGTTTGGCAATTTGGCTGAGGGTGTCGCCAGGTTTGACGCGGTAGTAGCCTTCGGGTACGGGGCCGGTGGATGGGCCGCCGGCACACGCGGCAAGCGTGAATGCCAAGCCTAATGCGGACAAACGGAGAATTGCGGTTTTGAAAGATAGGGTATGGTTTGTTTTCATAGAGAACCAAAAGAATAAATCAATAGGATTATGGGCAGGCGTGAAGGTTCAACCTGTTTGGGGATTTTTTCGGGATGTTCGGCTGCCTGACGGGATATCTTTTTGATTCGTCGGACAGTTTGAAAAGTAATACGACGGATGCTGACGGTAGCCCGGGGTCGTCTGAAACGGTCGGGCTGCAACGGCTGTTTCGGTTTTCGGTATAATCCTGCATTTTACACTCGGCGCGATGCCTGTTGAACTTTATCCGTGAATACTTCTTCTCATAAATCTTCGTTGCCTTATCTGGCTGCTTGCGGCAGCTTGATTTTTTTGATTGTCCTTTCTTTATCGTGGGAACTGTGGATTGCGCCTTTGCGCAGCGGCGGTTCGTGGCTTGCGCTGAAGGCTTTGCCTTTGTGCCTGCCGTTGTCGGGTATTTTGAAGGGTAAAGTTTATACTTACCAGTATAGTTCTATGTTGATTTTGATTTATTTTGCCGAGGCGGTGATGCGTTTGTTTAATGCGGGTACTGCCGAGGTGGTGTGTGCCGCTTTATCGTTGACGGCGTGTTTGGTGTTTTTTGTTGCATGCCTGGCTTTTGTGAAGCAGCAGAGAAAGGCGGGAAAATAATGTTTATGCGTTTTTCAGACGACCTTAAGAGTGAATGGGACAAACGTTTGTTGCCGTTGTGGTGCTGTTTCTTGTGGATATGCACCGCGCCGTTTTTGTCCTTCTACCGCGTGGGTCCGTTGTCGAGTTTTTATCTGGAAGCGGCTTCGCTGCTGGGTGCGCTGATGCTGGTGTTGGTCACGGCGTATAAGGGTTTGTTGAGCGTTCGTCTGCCTAAGGCGGCTGTCGGTTTGCTGGTTTTGGCGGCGTTTTGGTGGCTGCAGGCGCGGATGATGGATTTGATTTACGTCGGCATGAACGATATGGTGATGTGGACGTTTATCATTCTGGCGTTGGCGGTATGGGCTTGCCGTGGTTGGGTGGCGGCTTACGGGCAGGAACGCATTGTGACGGTGTTTGCGTGGTCGCTGCTGTTTGGTACGTTGCTGCAGGCTGCGATTGCGTTTATACAGTTTAAGGGCTGGTACGATCTTGGGTTCCTGCGCAGCATGATTGTGTATAGCGGAAAAGAGGTCAGCGGTCAGCTTGGGCAGCGCAACCACCTCGGGCATTATTTGATGTGGGGTGTTTTAGCGGCGGCTTATTTGTGGTCAACCCGCAAAATGCCGGGCTGGTTGGGATTTTTGTTGGTCTTCCTGATGACGGCTGTCTTGGGCTTGGTCAACTCGCGCACGATTCTGGGCTATGTGGCCGGCGTGGCGTTGATTTTGCCGGTGTGGCGTTGGCGTGCGGGACGGGATTCTGCGAGGCTGGTGCGGATATTTTTCCTGACGGTCGCGCTGGTGGCGGTATTTCAATTTGCGATGGGTTCGATTTTGGAACTGCTGGGCAACGGTCAATATGAAACGGCGGTCGAACGCGCCGGAAACAGCGGTTTTGAAGGCTCGATGCGTCAGATTGAATGGCGTAAGGCCTGGACTGCCTTTTTGTCCGCACCTTGGTTCGGACACGGTTGGAACAGCTTTGCCCAACAGACTTTCTGGATTAATGCGGAGCAGCAGTATTTCCCGAATAATATCTTAGGCGTGTTGTTTACCCATTCGCACAATATTGTTTTACAACTGCTCTCCGAAGTCGGGCTGGTCGGTACGGTATTGGTTGCCCTGACGATGCTTGCGGGACTGTGGCGGATGTTGGTGCGTCCTTACCATCCGGCTTCGCTGCTGCTGCTGTCTATGGTTGCTGTCAGTATGTGCCACAGTATGCTGGAGTACCCATTGTGGTATATCTATTTCCTGACGCCGTTTGTGTTGATGTTCGCACTCGCGCCGGCACGTTATGAAGACGTTTCAGACGACCTCGCTTGGATGCGCGGCCGCAATTGGGTGGGCGGGCTTGCTACGCTGCTGATTATCGGCGGGCTGCTGCATATGGGCTGGACGTATACCGATTTGGTCGATTACAGCCGGATTCCGAAAAATGAAAGTACGGAGATGGCGGGGCGGAAGATTAACGGTTTGCGCCATATTTCCGAAACCAGCCCGATGCTGGCTTATTATGCCGACCTCAGCCTGACCCGCCGCGCCGAGCCGACCGATATGCAGGTCAAACCTTGGGCGGAGAAGGCGGCGATCGATTCCTTGTCTTACCGCCCGTATTCCAACGCTTATCAGGTGGCGCTGTATCTCTACCGGCAAGGCAAGAAGGAAGAGGGTGCGAAATGGATGCAGGCGATGCAGTATTATTATCCGTACATGATGTCGTTTTACGCGGGCAAGCTGCGCAGCCATCCTGTGTTCCAACCGCTTTTGCCCAAGCTGCTGGCGGACTGCAAAGATTTCGTCAACGCGCCTAAGCACGAAAAAGCGAAGTCTTGCGATGTCGTGCAATAAGCAATAGGCTGATGTAAAAAGGTCGTCTGAAACCCGATTTCAAGGTTTCAGACGACCTTTTGTTATTTATTATAGTGGATTAAATTTAAATCAGGACAAGGCGACGAAGCCGCAGACAGTAC
>CAUOMQ010000196.1:0-3518 GCA_963456805.1 uncultured Neisseria sp.
TCTTTCTATAGATTAAATATTTTGCCCAATCGGTGTTTCAACATACCGAAAAACAGCCGTGTGTGCATTTTGCTGATGCGCACGTTGTCGGCGAAGGCATTGAAGTGGGACACGCCGTCGGCGGCGTATTGTACGGGCGTTTTAATCCAAACCGGCTTGACGCCGCGCCAGTACAGGCGGATGAGGATTTCCGTGTCGAAATCCATGCGGTCGCCTACGGTTTCTTCGCGGACGACCGAAAGCGCAGGGGCGAGCGGGTACAGGCGGAAGCCGCACATGCCGTCTTTGATGTCGCAAGACCAAGTGTGCAGCATGTTCCAGAAATCGGTAATTTTGCGTCCGTACAGCCGCGCTTTGGGCGCGTCGCCGCCGTATTGCGGCCAGCCGCAGACGACGGCTTCGGGGTTTTGTTCCGCCGCCGCCAAGAGTTTGGGCGTGTCGTCCAGATGGTGCTGCCCGTCGGCATCGACCTGTAAAACATGGCTGTAACTGTTTTCTTCGGCGTATTTCAAACCGGTTTTAACCGCCGCGCCTTTGCCGCCGTTGATGGGGCGGTAAAGGACGTGGATGCCGTCTGAAACCAATGCCTGCAATACGGGTTTGCATTCTTCGCGCGAACCGTCGTCCACAATCAATACGTCCAAACCGAAGCCGTGCATGGTCTGTGCGACGCGGGCGATGGCGGCGGGGTGGTTGTAGTGGGGGATTAACACTAGGGTTTTCATGGGGATACCGTTTTTCAGACGACCTTCTCGCAACGCAAGATGCTGTGTCCGCGTCCGATGCCGTCTGAAATTTCCGCCACTTTCAATCCGGCGTTTTCAACGCAGCGTATCAGGTCTTCGGAATGGAAGATTTTGCTGTTGCCGTTGGCCATGGCGGTGAAATACAGGCTGGTCATGGTCAGGCAGTAGGCGGCGGTTTCGTATTGCTGCCTGTCCCAGAAGGGTTCCATGATGTAGAGGCTGGTATGCGCACTCATGGAAGCGGCGGCGCGGCGCAGGATGCAGGTGGCTTGTTCTTCGGTAAAACAGTCTAAAAACTGGCTCATCCAAATCGCGTCGAAACCTGTCGGGAAGGGGACTTCGGGGTCGAGCAGGTTGGCGGGGTGGGCATGGATGCGTTCCTCGCCGGTTTTGCCTTTGGTCGCTTCGCGCATCAGGGCGATTTGTTGCGGCAAATCCATGATGGTGACTTCGACTTCGGCGTTGTAGCCGACGCATTGTTCCGCCCAGCGGCCGGTGTTGCCGCCGACGTCGAGCAGCTTTTTAACCGGTTTGGCGAACACGGTTTTCAGCGCTTCGGCAAAGGAATTGTCGGAATAATAGTGGTCGAAGGCGAACCATTTTTCCTGCGCGACGCCCGGCAGCGAGGACAGGCCTTCGTAAATCGTCGGCCAGCTGCCGAAAACTTTCAGCCCTTCGGGTTTGCCCGTTTGCAGGGTTTTTTCCAAGTCAAACATACCTTGGTAACAGATTTCCTGCGTGAAATCCATGTTCACGCGCGCCATTTTGTCTTTCAGTAAGAACCAGCCTGCTTTGCTGATGAAATAGCGGTTGTCGCGGGTATGCACCGTGCCGATGGAGAGCGAGGCTTCAAGCAGCACTTGCGCGGCGTAACCGCTGATTTGCGCTTTCTCGGCGATTTCGGCTTGAGTAAGGCCGTCTGAATGGTTGTTCAGCAAATCCAAAATGCCGAATTTCACCATCAGGCGGGATACTTGGAACACAATCGGCGCGAAGGCGATTTCCTGCGCCAAACGCTGCGCTTCGCCTGCGGACTGGTGTTCTTCGGAATAACGTTGTGCTAGTGCTGGAAAAAGTTGCATATTTTCTATCTTTTCATTTGATTATGGGTTGTTATTAGGTTTGCGGCCATTTAAAAAACGGGTTATGCCGAGACCGCATATTTTTGAGCGGGATTGTCCCCGATTTGCAGGTTTTTCTCTTCCCGCAGGAGAGGGCGGAACCTAAAAGCATTTTCAGACGACCTCGAACACAATCCGCCCCGATGCGCAGGGATTGTCGCCGTTGCTGACTTTAAAGCTCAATTTGTTTTTGGCTTCATCGTATTTCAGCTCCACCGACACTTCGTCATGCGGACGGACGAACTGCTGGTATTTCAGGTTTTCCACGCGGACGACGCGCTGCCTGCCCCACGGATGACGCGCCGCCAGATCGCGCACCCATTGCAGCTCGACTACGCCCGGCACGAGCGGGAAGGTGGCGAAATGGCCGCCGAAATAGACCAAATCGAGCGGTACGCGGCCGATGAAGGTTTCGGCGGCAGTTTCTTTTTCAGATGATGTTTTTGACCAAACGGGCGATGTCTGGGCGACGGTAAAGGCCGTCTGAAAATCGGCGGCGGCGATTTTGGCCTGGGCATTGCGCGGCAGGCTGTCGGCGAAACGCCAGTAACGGGGCAGGGCGATGGTGTCCTGCGTGGCGGCAAGGTGGCGTTTGAGTACGTCGGCAACAGCGGCTCGGCCTTGGTCGCGCAGGGCGGCGATACCGTCCGCGTTCAACGCCGCCCATATGGCGATGCGCTGATGTTGCGGATGGCGGCCGCAATGGGCATCGGCAATCCACGGATGCCGTAAAAGTTCGTGTTCGATTTGGGTCAGCGACACGCGTTTGTCCTCGAATTTGATGATGCGGTCTTGGCGGCCGAGCAGCAGGAAACCGTCGCGCTGCGGCTCGATTAAATCGGCGGTCTGGCGGCGTTCGGGCGACCACGGCGAAGATGCCCACAATGCGCCTTCTGCGTTCTGCCCGATTTCCACGCCGGCAAACGGCCGCCATGCGCGACTTTCCCGACGCGACGCAATCACGCCGGTTTCGGTGCTGCCGTACACTTCAAACGGGCGGACGGCAGCCTGTTGCAGCAAATCCGCCGTGGCTTCGGGCAGCGCGCCGCCTGCCGACACGATGCCCGCGATTTTATGGCCGATGCTCTGCCAGTTGCGGTTTTCGCCCAAGCGGTTGAGTACCGCCGGACTGGCAATCCACACCACTTTTTCGTGCGCCGCCGTGCTGGCGAGCAGGTTTTCAGGATAAACCGCCTGCCGCCGCTCCATAGGCCAGCCCATTGTCAGCGCAAGCGCGAAGCGGAAAGTGAAGCCGTAAAGGTGTTGCGGAATGACGCTGCCGATAACCGTTTCCCCGCTGCGTCCGAACGGCAGCACGTCCGCCAACATCAAGGCTTCCGCCTGCATTTGCGCGGCGGTTTTCACAATCACCTGCGCCTCGCCGCTGGAACCCGACGTTTTCAGCCATGCTTCGGCATGGTCGGGAATCAGATGGTTTTCAGGGGCGGGGGGCGAGTTTTCAGGCGACGTGTGTGTCAGCAAATCGGGCAGGTGCCACACGGGTGGGTTGGATTGCACATCCAACGGCTGTCCGGATTCATCGCGTTGTCCGGTTTGACAGCCTAACTTGCTTTGCAAATCTTCGGAATCCGTCAAAAATACATCCGCCGTCCGCCCCCAGTCCAAATTGTCCCGCGCCAGATTCGGCAGC
>CAUOMQ010000197.1:0-3460 GCA_963456805.1 uncultured Neisseria sp.
GATTAGTTATTATCTATTAAATTTATAGATTTTTACAATAAAAGGTCGTCTGAAACAGGTTTCAGACGACCTTTTATGTACTCAACGCGAATAATCGCACCTAGGGCTAAAATTATTCATTTGCAGCCCCAAACTGCCTATCTCCTCCACTCACTCCAACAGTCCATAATGGTACGCGGATGATTTTGAACCAGTTGTTTATAAAAAATAGCGAATCCGTCGGCTTTGGGATAAAAATGATAAGCAACTTGGCTTCCATCCGCTCTAAACTCCAGCCGCCAAACATGAGTACCGAAAAGGGCCATCATCGTCCTACTCAAATAAATCAAATCTTGAAGAGGATGACGTGCTTTGATTTCACTGCCTTCACAAATGAAAATCTCGTTTTTGCCAAAATAAATCCGTTCGTTATCCAATAAATTACCGAGACTGATGCAGATGAGCGGTTCGTTTTCCCAAATGATTTCAGGCGCTGGCCGTACTCTGCGGGCAATCAGGATGAAAATGAAGCATCCGACTAAAAATATAAAAATGTATGCCATAGCTGATAAACTGAATAAATGATGATGAAACGCGGATAATCATATGGCAAATTTGCGTATTGGGAAACTCATTATCAATATCTTAATATTGTTTTGAGTGATCAGCCTTACTGACAAATTTCTTTTAATCAGCTAAATAAATAAAAATAAGAATTGATTGCATTTGTATTTTGAACTAAGATAGCCCATATTTCACACCTCGTCTGAAACGACCATGCGCTACCATTTCCCGATTTCCGTCGATATGTACGACTTTTTGACCACAGGCCGATTTGATTATCTGGAGATCGGGCAGACGGCGGAGATGATCCTGCAAATGTTCCCTGCGCCCGAATGCGTGCCCAAAGGACTTTTGGTAAAAAAGGGGTGGAACATTTGGCTATACGGCGATATCGAATTGCATTTTTCAGACGACCGCCTGACTCAAATCCGGGCGGACTTTCAGCCCGGTACCTCGCTGAACGGCGGGCGTTGGTTGAGCTTAAATCCTTGGTTTTTCAGGCACGCAGACAAGCTTGATTTGTATTCCGCCATTGCCAAACTTGTGCAACACCATATCGACTTCATCAAAATCGATACGCCTTCCGCCCTGATTTTGCGTTTGCAAAGCGGCGTAGAGCTGATGTTTGAAAAGTGCAATGGGCAGCGTCTGTTTGCCTTTTGCAAACAAAAAACCACCCTGCCCCAATGGGCGCATGAAACGGCGTAGGTTCAAGCCATCGGGCAAATCTGCAAAGTCTGTTTGCTTTCTCTGATAAAAGGTCGTCTGAAAACTGGAAAACAGTTTTCAGACGACCTTCCCCTATCGTTTTCCGCTAAAATACCCGTCTCTTTTTCCTTCCTGACCGTCTTCAATGTCCCAGCGCAAAATCATCCATATCGACATGGACGCGTTCTACGCATCGGTAGAACTGCGCGAGCAGCCGCATTTGAAAGGGCTGCCCGTGGTCGTCGCATGGGAGGGTGCGCGTTCGGTGATTTGCGCCGCATCGTATGAGGCGCGGCAGTTCGGGCTGCATTCCGCGATGTCGGTGGCGACAGCGAAAAGGCTGTGTCCGCAAGCGGTGTATGTGCCGCCGCATTTCGATTTGTACCGTCAGGTTTCCGCGCAGATTCACGCCGTATTCAGGCGCTATACTGATTTAATCGAACCCCTGTCGCTCGACGAGGCCTATCTTGACGTGACCCATAATTTCAAAAACATCCCATACGCCAGCGAAGTTGCCAAAGAAATCCGCGCCGCCATTTTTGCGGAAACCGGTCTGACTGCCTCCGCAGGCATCGCGCCGAACAAATTTCTAGCGAAAATCGCATCGGACTGGCGCAAGCCGAACGGGCAATTCGTCCTGCCGCCGCACAAAGTCATGGCATTTTTGGAAACCCTGCCCTTGGGCAAAATCCCCGGCGTGGGCAAGGTTACGCTGAAAAAAATGCAGTCGCTGGGTATGCAGACGGCGGGTGACTTGCGCCGTTTCGAGCGCGGCGAACTCTTGAACCATTTCGGACGCTACGGCTACCGCCTCTATGATTTGGCGCGCGGTACGGACGAACGCCCCGTCAAAGCCGAACGCGAGCGCCTCCAAATCTCCACCGAAATCACCCTGCCCGAAGACCTGTCGCTCGAACAGGCGGCAGGACACCTCCCTCACCTTGCCGAAGACCTGTGGCGGCAAATCGCACGCAAAAACGTCGAAGCCAAAGGCGTAACCCTCAAGCTGAAAACCCATGATTTCCGCATCATCACCCGCTCCCTGACCTACTCTTCCGTCCTGCCCGACACCGACGCCCTGCTTTGCGCCGCGCAGACCCTGATGCAGCGCGTGCCGCCCCAGCGCGAAGACGCCTTCCGCCTGATCGGCATAGGCGTGAACCACCTCGTGCCGAAAGACCAGCAGCAATCGCTTTGGTTATAAAGAAATAGAAAAGCATTCTTTCCCCTTCGCGCGAGACCGCCCGACAATAATGTTCCGTACAAACTTTCAGACGACCCCTTTGCCGCAAGAGGGGTCGTCTGAAAACAAAAACCAAGGAACAAGCCAACCATGTCCCTCTTCCGCCCCCAGCTTTGGCGCATCCCGACGACAGGCGAAGCCGAACGGCGCCGGCTGCCCGAGTTGACCGCCACGCTCGAAACCCGCCTCAAACACATCGCCCGCCGCTATCCGCAAGCCGTTTTCGCCTCCAGCCTTGCCGTCGAAGACATGATCGTTACCGACGCCATCTGCCGCCTGAAACTTCCCCTGCGCATCATCACCCTCGACACCGGCAAGCTCAATCCCGAAACCGCCGCCCTGATTACCGCCGTCAACGTCCGCTACCAAACCGAGCTGGAAGTTTTCCACCCCGATCCCGAAAGCGCGCGACAGTTTGAGCAGGAATTCGGCGCAACCGCCATGTACGACAGCGTCGAGCTGCGCCGCCGTTGCTGCCACATCCGCAAAATCGAGCCGCTCAACCGCGCCCTGAAAAACGCCCCCGCCTGGCTGACCGGACAACGCCGCAGCCAATCGGCCACCCGCAGCGAATTGGATTTCGAAGAAACCGACCACAGCCGCAACATCGCCAAGTTCAATCCCATTTTCGACTGGGAAGAAAACGACGTCTGGGCATACGCTCAAGCCTACGACGTCCCGCTCAACGCCTTGTATTTCCAAGGCTACCCGAGCATAGGCTGCGAACCCTGCACCCGCCCCGTCAAAGCAGACGAAGACATCCGCGCCGGACGCTGGTGGTGGGAAAGCAAAGACAGCAAAGAATGCGGGCTGCACAAATAACCCTTGTCAGGCAAGGCAAAAGGTCGTCTGAAAACCGAATTCAGGTTTCAGACGACCTTTTTCATAAGCCGGCTTTCCTTAAATTTTTAAGGGGTGAAAAATAGGCATTTTCTATTTCAAATTATTATCAATTTTCAAAACGAC
>CAUOMQ010000198.1:0-3394 GCA_963456805.1 uncultured Neisseria sp.
ACAATCAAACAGGTTTACGAGCAAGACAAAGAACTCATCGACCCGCACACTGCCGACGGCGTAAAAGTCGCCCGCGAAGTGCGCGAAGAAGGGGAGACGGTTGTTTGTTTGGAAACCGCGTTGGCGGCAAAATTCGATGCGACCATACGCGAAGCGGTCGGCGATGTCGCCATTCCGCGCCCTGCCGCGCTGGAAGGTTTGGAAAAATTGCCTCAGCGCGTCCGAGTCGTGCCGAACAATGCAGCCGCCGTCAAAGAAATCATCCGCGAAACCTTAGACAAGTAAGGCGTTGTCTGAGAGGTCGTCTGAAAAGTTTTCAGACGACCTCTGCTAGACAGCAAGCATTGTGATGATAAATATTTTCGTTTAAAATTGCGCGTTTGCTCTAATTCGGCATTATCTATTCACAGGCGAGAGAGGTCGTCTGAAAACCCTTTTAAAACCATCATCCGCCCGACCCGCGTGTTCAGACGGATTTACCGACAGGAAACTCAAATGGCAGCATTCAATACCCAAAAAGTATTGTCCGTACACCACTGGACGGAAGCGTATTTCACCTTTACCTGCACCCGCGACGAGTCGTTGCGCTTCGAAAACGGTCAATTCGTCATGGTCGGATTGATGGTGGACGGCAAGCCGCTGATGCGCGCATACAGCGTCGCCTCCGCCAACTGGGAAGAACACCTCGAATTTTTCAGCATTAAAGTCCAAGACGGCCCTTTGACCAGCCGCCTGCAACACCTTAAAGTCGGCGACGACGTGTTAATCAGCAAAAAACCGACCGGAACTTTGGTTGCCGGCGACCTGAATCCGGGCAAACACCTTTACCTATTGAGCACCGGTACCGGCATCGCCCCTTTCTTGAGCATCACCAAAGACCCTGAAATTTACGAGCAATTTGAAAAAATCATCCTCGTACACGGCGTGCGTTACAAAAAAGATTTGGCGTACTACGACCGCTTCACCAAAGAATTGCCCGAACACGAATACCTCGGCGACTTGGTTAAAGAAAAACTGATTTACTACCCCATCGTTTCCCGCGAAGACTACGAACACCACGGTCGCCTGACCGACCTGATGGTTAGCGGCAAACTGTTTGAAGACATCGGACTGCCCAAAATCAACCCGCAAGACGACCGCGCCATGCTGTGCGGCAGCCCTGCCATGCTGAAAGACACCTGCAAAGTTCTGGACGATTTCGGTCTGACCGTCTCTCCGAAAACAGGTGTACGCGGCGACTACCTGATTGAGCGCGCGTTTGTGGATCAATAAGGGTTTTAGCAGTAATGGATTTATAGCGAGGCAGAACTTGTCAGCAGGTTCTGCCTCGCTATAAATCCATTATTTGCCAAAATTCAAGTTTCGCTCAATCTCTAAAATATCCCCTCAGACGGTTCAACAGATTTCCCATTCTTATCATGTACGATGTCAACACCCACGATGTCCGCCGATTTTTCGCACACGTTTGGAAACATCGCCTGACCCCGCTGCAACTGGATGCACTTCAACATAAAGCCCTCCGTATCATCGAATCTCATCCCGAATACGCCCATTATCTTGAAAATATTGAAGATTATTTAGATAAAAACTGGTTGCCGGAAGATGGGGAGAGTAATCCTTTTTTGCACATGTCGCTGCATCTTTCCCTTCAAGAGCAGGCAGCCATCGATCAGCCACCGGGCATACGGGCGATTCACCGGCAACTTTGCGCACGTTATAACAACGACTGGGTACGCGCCGAGCATGACATGATGGATGCACTGGCGGAAACCATTTGGGAAGCGCAACGATACGGACGCGGTTTGGATGTCAAGGCCTATATGACCCGGCTGCGTAAATTAGTCGGTATAGGGCAGGAGGAAAACGCCCGTATCAATCCGCATGAAGTGCATACTAAATTTGACGAATGAAAAAGTTTTCTATGCTAGGGGTGAAAGCAAATCTATTTTTTAAGGTCGTCTGAAAGATAGTGTTTGTACAAGGGAATGTCATAAGCCTGAAACAGATGCGAGATGAACCCTCATACTATTTCAGGCAATAAGTGTAGAGTTAGCAGCAATCCCAAGAATACAGTACATCGGAAAAATCCCTACGCTGTAAATCATCTTGCCGGATAAAGAAGTTCATCACGCCCATATCGCCTATCATCACGATTTCTTCGCCGTCTTCATCAAAGCTACTGTCTAGTTGGAACAGCAGGACATTATAGTCGACCAATCCTTTATCTTCATTGCGCGGGTCGTTTTGTGTGAAATACGGGTAGCCACCACATTGACTATGATTTTCTTCATCCTCATCCTCTTTGTTGTATGTACTAAATTCATTTTCGTATTCGTGCTGTACGACGCGCTGAAGATGTTCTTTCGTGCGGTAATCGACTTCTATGCTATGTTCAGCCAAATATTTTCCGCACAGCATGACACAGGTAGCGTGGTCTAAAATGGGAGTTTGTTCAGTAAGTTCGAATTGCAACTTGCACTCTTGCAATATAGGGAAACACTCGTCATCTTCTGCATAAGGCTGGTAGTATTTGGTAAGTTCTGCTTCCGTGTAGTGTTCACTAATTTCAGGATAGTAACGTACAGCGTAGCCGTCTCGACCGTTTTCTATACCGAATTCCCAGTTGTCTAAGATGAAAAATTGCAGTATGCCTGTTGAAGGAAAGTGTTCTAGACCTTTTAGGTCAGTGCAGTTGATTTGAGCAAGTAAACGCAAGGTTTCGCCGTCTACATTTTTCGGTGCCACATCACCTTTGGGTAGATAGGGCAATCCACCGATTTTACTTTCAGTTAGCTTGGTTTGAACAACACAAAATTCTGCTTTGGCGTAATGTTTTGCAGCATATTGGGTAAAAAACTGGTGTTTGACCCATTTGTAGCATTCATTGATAAGCTCAGAATCTGCTTTGATTTTTTTAGACATGGGGTTACTTCCTTTCAAAGTGCAAACTGTTTTATAACTTTTATCATAAAGCAAATTTATGACCACTAAGTTGTTTTATTATTAAGCTGTGTTTCAATAAAATCAAAAATTTTCCTGTCAGCAGTATGATTCAAGTCTAAAAATGATAAATATTGGCAGTTGCCATTCGGACAGGGTAAAAATAAAAATTCATAAGCAATATCTTCTATATCTGTTATTGTTAAATCACTAAATTGAAAATTAGTTGTTACCACATTTAACATATTGTTATTTTTGATTGATTCCAGTTCCAAAAGATTATCAAATTCATCTTCTAAGAGATTAGAATCCGTCCCAATAAGAATTATCCAGAATAAAGGATATTGTTTAATCGATTCAAATAAATTATTGCAATTTATTGTTTTTAGGAAGTTTTGACTGATTAAAGCCACGATAGGTTTATCTTTTTTTATTTTAATCTTTCTGAAATTCG
>CAUOMQ010000199.1:0-3331 GCA_963456805.1 uncultured Neisseria sp.
GATCATGGCAAAAAATAATATATAAATCAATAATATACTCCTCAAAAAATTCATACCCATCAACTAGTAGCCACTGATATTGTTTATTTCTATGAATGTAACATTGCTCAGCATATTCTTTGTAATTAAATTTATTATTTCCATGTAATTCATTTCCCCCTGTATAAGGATTTATAAAATAGTAATTTTCAATATTTGTAGTTAGAGTTCCTTTTTCAGTAAGATTAAGATCTAATTTATCAAAGTTAGCTTGTTTTTCCGATAATTCATTTAAAAAATATTTAAATGTCCTTGAGCTAATGCGATAGGAGAGTTTTAATTTTGCTATTTGATCTGAAAAATTCTCATATCGTTCTTTCAATTTGTCATACATATTAAACCCTTTCTTCTGTTTGTTTGAATGATACATTCTCTTTAACCTTTAAAAAATTGGCAAGCGTAGGTCGTGTTATGAGCTAACGAAATTCTCATATTGTCTGTAATATCCAAAGGTCGTCTGAAAAATAATTTTCAGACGACCTCTCTATCCGAAAGCAGCCTGCACTTTCAAAAATTGAAGTGCGGGCTGCTTTTTATAGTAATTAGAAAAAAACGCACAATATTTTATACTGTACGTCATCTAGCAAGCCGTACCGGCTTCCCTGCCCATTCATTTACTGAACAAACAGGAATAACATGCAAAATCCCCCTTCAAAAAAACCGATAGCCGGTTATTCGCATCCGTGGCAATACTTTTTGCTGGTGTACACTTTGAGCGCGCCGTTTTGGCTGCTGTCTTTGTTTCTCAAACACAGTCCTCTGCCTGATAATCTGCCGCTGACCGACATCGGCGCGGCACTCACCCCGACGGTTGCCGCCGCGTTGCTGCGTTACCGCGAGGGCGGAATGGCGGCGGTGCGTGGACTGTTTGGCCGTGTGTTTGATTACGGGCGGATAAAGCATTCTGCCTATTTTGGGACGGCAATACTGATTTTCCCCCTGCTTTATCTGCTGACTTATGTCGCGATACGCCAAACAGGACAAACCATACCTGCCTTATCCGTATCGTTTGCGCCGCTTGCCGGTGCGTTCGTCATGTTCTTTATCGCGGCAGTTGCCGAGGAATTGGGCTATGCCGCCTACGCCACGGAAAGTCTGCAACGGCGTTTTACCCCGCTTGTTACGGCGCTGATTATCGGGGTACCGTGGGCATTATGGCATTTGCCGTCCATGATTGCCGTGGGGCAGCCTGCCGAGCTGATCGCATGGGGGCTGGCAGGGACGGTTGCCGTGAGGATTATCTATGTATGGCTGTATAACGGCAGTGGCGGTTCGGTGTTTGTATTGATTGCGTGCCACACGGTTGCCAATACAGCGCGAACAGGCTTTCCGGGCGGACGGGCGGCATATGAAAACGGCGACGGCATGATCCCATACGGAATTATCATCATCGCGGCGGTAATTGTGATGGTGTTTTGGCGTAAGGCGATGTGTTCATTTAATGGCAAGCAAACGGAGCTTTGGTCATGTACCAAACGGGACTGAATATCAAAGGTCGTCTGAAAAATAATTTTCAGATGACCTCTTTCTATAAAAAGCAGCCTGCATGTTCAAAAATTGAAGTGCAGGCTGCTTTTTGTGATGATTGGAAAAAACGCACACTATTTTTATACTGTATATTGTGCAGGCACAATGCAAAACAACATTACCCAAAGGAGTCCCCATGTTTAAGACGCTCAAAAGCATTTGGCAGGGACTTACGCAAAAAGGCAAAATCTTCCCGCATCAGCTTGCATTCACGCTACTGATCCCTTTGCGCAACTGGGCGCTTTCGCCGCAACAAATCGTACAACGGCTGCACCTTGCGCCACACCACAGCATTTTGGAAGTGGGCTGCGGGGCGGGTTATTTCAGCCCGACACTGGCGCAGTCAGTTCCGCAAGGACGATTGGTGGCGGCGGATATACAACAGGAAATGTTGGCTTATACCGAAAAACGTTTGCGTCGTCGGCATATCGAAAACGTCGATTATTATCTGTGCGACGGTACGCATTTTGATTTTCCCGATCAATCGTTTGACCGCATTGTGTTGATTACCGTGTTGGGCGAAGTCGCCAACCAAGCCGAATATTTGGCAGAGTTCCGCAGGCTGCTTCGTCCTGACGGGCTGCTGTCGGTTTCCGAAACGGCAGGCGACCCCGATAAACCGAGCCGCACCGAATTACGCGAGTTGATGCGGCAAAACGGGTTTGAGACGGCAGACGAATACGGCGGCGAACGCAATTTCACGTTGAATTTTAAAGCGCGGAGTAATCTGTTTCTTGGCTAGTAGCTTGCATGGTTTCCCTTTCTGTAAATTGAAAGTAAAGGTCGTCTGAAAGCTATTTTCAGACGACCTTTACTCTGTATTTCAAGAACCCCACTTGCCTTATGGGGACGGCTTGTAGGTAAAAATGAATATTTGCTTCTTTGTAAACTATATCCAATGTTATTTTGTATATATTTTTTATAATAATTGAATTGCTTAATGTATAAATACTAAATAAAGGAATAAACAAAAACGGACTCTGAATAAGCAGAATCCGTTTTTTGCCAAATGTATCGTATTATTTGGCTTCTTCTTTAGCTGCTTCTGCAGCATCTTTTGCTTCTTCTTTAGCATCGGCAGCTGCTTCTTTAGCGTCTTCTGCTGCTTCTTTAGCTTCTTCTGCTTTATCTTCAGGAGATGCAGCCGGAGCGTTGCCTTTCAACGCATCCAACGATGTTTTACAAGTAGCATCACGTTGGTCAGCAGGCAAGTTTTTCAAAGCTTCTTTGGTTTGTTCGAATGATTTTTGCATCATATCTTTTGTAGCTGCATCGACGTTTTTAGTAGCGTCAGCAAAAGCTTTTTCATATTCATCACAAACAGCAGAAGAACCACCACCACATGCTGACAAAGACAGAGCGGCCAACAAAGTTGCCAATAAAGCTGATTTTTTCATGAGTCTCTCTTTTTGAATCTTGGTTAAAAAAGAAATTGTATGTTAAACCATTCCTGTGGAGTGTCAAGCATAGTCATTTTATTTCCCTGACTTAAATCATGGGATTAGGTGAAATTAGGACGGTTTGAAAGAAAAAAGTTAAGTAATGAATACCGTGACTAAGGAGTATTTTTTTATGGATAGGTTGGCTAATTCCCTTTTATTTTAAAGGGTTAATTCATTTTTGCTGTTGTTTGAATTAATGCGGCATAGAGGGAGTTAAACCATGATATTTAACTTGGTAAAATAACTTCAAAATCGGTTAAATCACGGTAATTTAAGCTGTTTTTGGATGGGCGCAATTAAATTTTATATGTCATATTGAATGT
>CAUOMQ010000200.1:0-3254 GCA_963456805.1 uncultured Neisseria sp.
AAGGCGACGAAGCCGCAGACAGTACAGATAGTACGGCAAGGCGAGGTAACGCCGTCTTGGTTTAAAGTTAATCTACTATAATCCCGGACAGGAAATGGAACAAAGGTCGTCTGAAAACTCAAAACACGAGTTTTCAGACGACCTCTCGTTTTGGTATGCGGGATATGCCTTATCCCAGCGAGACCATTTCGATTTGTTCCATGCTGCGTCCGAGGAAGCGTTCGCCTATGGTGCGGAAGCGCAGGGGGATGTCGCTGACGTAGAAGCGGTAGTCGGGGCTATCGTTTTCAGTGTTGAGCAGCCCTGCTTGGGCGAGCGCTTGGGCGGTCGCTTCGGCGGTGGTGATGGCGGAATCGACCAGGGCGACGTTTTGCGCTTCTTTGCCGATTAGGGGCTTGAGCAGCGGGAAGTGGGTGCAGCCGAGGACGAGTGTGTCGATGTCGTCCACCAAGAGCGGTTTGAGGTATTCGCGCACGGTCAGGCGGGTTACTTCGTGGTCGAGCCAGCCTTCTTCCACCAGCGGCACGAGCAGCGGCGTCGCCTGCGTGCGCACGAGCGTGTCGGGGTTTTGGGCGTGGATGGCGCGGGCGTAGGCGTTGCTGTTGACGGTGGTGTTGGTGGCGATGATGCCGATTTTGTTGTTGCGCGTGGTATTCAGTGCGGCCTGCGCGCCGGCGGAAATCACGTCCAATACGGGCATATTGCCTGCTTTTTGACGGATTTTTTGTCCGGCAACGGCGGCGATGGTGTTGCACGCGATGACGAGTGCCTTAACATCGTTTTCCAGTAGGAAATCGACAATCTGCATGGCGAAGGTTTCGATGGTGGCGCGGGATTTGGTGCCGTAGGGAACGCGGGCGGTGTCGCCGAAGTAGATGATGTTTTCCATCGGCAGGCGTTCCATCAGGGCGCGGACGTTGGTCAGGCCGCCGACGCCGGAATCGAAAACGCCGATGGGGCGTTGTTTGCTGATAGTCATGATGCGGTTTGTACGGATTAGGTATGATGGGGCGGATTGTACACGTTCGGCGCAAGGCTTAACAGGGACGGGGTCGTCTGAAAGGGTTTGGGTTGTGTGGAAACAGCGTTTTCAGACGACCTCTACGGCGTTTGGACGGCAGGCGGCAAAGATGCCGATTGAACATCTTTATCTAACTTTATCCTCCCTTATGTTTGCAAATGCCCGTAAATCCAGCATAATTAAGGTTTTTAGAACACGACAAGGCTGATTTCATGAGCGAGGGCGCAACCTTTTCCCGCCGGCTTCCCGACGAAGAGTCCACACTCGAGCTGGGCGGAAGTTGGGCAAAATCGCTGCACGCGCCATTGGTCATCCATCTGCAAGGCGATTTGGGCGCGGGGAAAACCACGTTCACGCGCGGCATCCTGCGAGGACTCGGACACACCGGCGCGGTCAAAAGCCCGACCTACGCCATTGTCGAATCCTACCCGCTGGAAGCGTTCACGCTCCATCATTTCGACCTTTACCGCTTTGCCTCGCCCGAAGAATGGGAAGATGCGGGTTTGGACGACCTGTTCTCCCCTGACAGCGTCTGTATCATCGAATGGCCGCAACAAGGCGGCGCGTTCACGCCGCCCGCAGACATCACCGTATCCCTGAATCACGCCGTGCAGGGCAGGACCTGCACCGCTACCGCACACACCGCCAACGGACAAAAAAGTTTAGAAGCATGGTTAAATTCAAACTGACACGAAGACAAGTCGTCCGCCAAGCCGCCGGACTGTTGTTTACCCTCACGCCGATTGCCTCCGCCCTCGCCAAAGCCGCGCCGCCCGCCCAATTCGTCGCCGCCCGTATTTGGCCTTCGCACGCCTATACCCGCATCACCATCGAAAGCTCGCGCGCCCTGCAATATCAGCATTTCGCCTTGGAAAACCCCGGCAGGCTCGTCATCGACATCCAAAACGCCAACATCAACAGCGTCCTGCAAGGCATTTCCGGCAAAGTCCTGCCCGACGACCCCTATATCCGCAGCATCCGCGCCGGACAAAACACCCCGACGACCGTACGCGTCGTGATCGACCTCAAGCAAAACGCCTATCCGCAAGTCTTCTCGCTTGCCCCTGTCGGCGGCTTTAAAAACCGCCTCGTCATCGACCTCTACCCGCACGGCGTCGATGCCAACGACCCGATGATGGCGCTGCTCAACGGCAACCCGCCGAAACGCCTGCAGACACAACGTCCTGCCGATCGCACGAACATTGCCCAAGATGCACCTCCCCGCTCCAACCGCGGCGGCCGCCGCCCCGTCGTCATGCTAGACCCCGGTCACGGCGGTGAAGACCCCGGCGCCATCGGACCCAGCGGTTTGAAAGAGAAAAACGTCGTCCTCTCCATTGCCCGTGAAACCAAAAACCGCCTTGAAAGCATAGGCTACACCGTTTACATGACCCGCAACGAAGACATCTTCATCCCGCTGGGTGTACGCGTCGCCAAAGCCCGCGCCCGCCATGCCGACGTGTTCGTCTCCATCCACGCCGACGCCTTCACCAGCCCGTCTGCGCGCGGTACCGGCGTTTACATGCTCAACACCAAAGGCGCGACCAGCTCCGCCGCCAAATTCCTCGCCCAGACCCAAAACAACGCCGACGCCATCGGCGGCGTTGCCAAAAGCGGCAACCGCAGCGTCGATAACGCCATTCTCGACATGACCCAAACCGCTACCATGCGCGACAGCCGTAAACTCGGACATTCCGTCCTGACCGAATTGGGCAAACTCAACCAACTCCACAAAGGCCGCGTTGACGAAGCCAACTTCGCCGTCCTGCGCGCGCCCGACATCCCGTCCATCCTCGTCGAAACCGCCTTCCTGTCCAACCCCACCGAAGAGCGGCTGCTCGGCAGCGACTCCTTCCGCCGCCAATGCGCCGACGCCATCGCCACCGGCATCCAAAAATACGTCAACAACGCCGTATTACGCAGAGGGTAAGTCTGATTTGCCGGAAAAGATAAAAGGTCGTCTGAAAACAGGTTTTCAGACGACCTTTGTGTTTTATGCTTTAAAACGGCTTGTTCGGTATGGGCAAACTATTGCTTCAATGCCGGTTTGCGGCGGACGCAGTTTGCTTGTTCTGCCGGATTAGGAAGAGGAAGTCGAGTGCGGCTTCCAACTGGTTTTCTGCAAGCCGAACGCCTGACGAATACGCTGAACCTGCTCCGCCTGTTTGTCGCGTTTGATATAGTGGATTATAGTCAATTAAAATCAAAATAGGACAGTAGCGCATCGTCAAAT
>CAUOMQ010000201.1:0-3249 GCA_963456805.1 uncultured Neisseria sp.
GTACGGCAAGGCGAGGCAACGCCGTACTGGTTTAAAGTTAATCCACTATATTTTTCCTACTGCTTACTTGGTAAAGTTTTTCAATATCGCCGAAGCAATATCGTCCAAACCGAATCCGTCCGCATCTTGCGCCGAACCGTTCGGCGTGGCTTTGTCCACCAGATTGGGCAGAATCTGCGCCAGCATATCGCCGGCTTGCTGGCTGTCGAGACCGAATTTTTGCGCCACTTGGCTGATGGCATCGCTGCCCAAAGCGTTTTGCAAATCGCTGCCGGATACGGGCAGGTTGCTTTGTTGATTGGAAACCCAGCTATTTAATACATCGCCCAACCCGCCTTGTTGCAACTGATTAATCAGATTACCCACGCCGCCTTGCTGTTGTACCAAATTCATCGCCATTTCGGTCAGCGAGTTTTGTCCGTTTTCGTCTTTGCCGCCCAAGGCTTGCGCCGCCACGTTCAACAAACTGTCCATTAATGCCATAAAGCCTCCTTGTGTGATGTGTAAGTGTGAAGTGTAAAGAACCCAAAGTGTAACAAAATTCCGACGCTTGTTTGCCAATTTAACCCAATTCAACAGCGAATTGACGAGCTGCTACAAAAGTAAAGGTCGTCTGAAATTTACAACCCATCATTTCCGTGTAGGTGGGGATCTGAAGGACCTTTTGGGCAGCAGTAATTTTCCAGAGATTCCAGAAATCCAAAGTGTTGGATTCTCGTCTCAGCCTGTCTTCGCGTAGACTGGGGTGGAAATGACGGTATTCAATATCCCCTTTCCAAACTTTTACAAACCCTCTGTCATTTCTTTTTCCTATCCCTGTTCACCGCATCATAGCGTCCTGCCCGTTTCGCATTTTTCTACCCCGTCTTCCGCATAAAACAAAATGAAACAAAATTACCAAATTTTATACAAAAATTATTATCAATCCTATCAATCTATTGTTTGAACTTGAAAAGGAGAATTTGTAGCAATGAAGTTTTACCATTTGAGCGCGCCGCTGTTACTTATCCTGCCTGTCTGCACGCAGGCGGCGGACGCATACGTTCCCGCCGATGCCGAATCGGCAGCAGTTACCCTTTCCACTGTTACCGTGCGCGGTAAGCGGCAGAAGTCGTTGAACAAGGGCTATACCGCTTCGGGCACTTACGCCGCGACGGGGATGCCGCTGACGCTGCGCGAGGTGCCGCAGAGCGTGAGCGTGGTAACCGACAAACAGATGAAGGACCAAGGCAAGCGCAGCGTTTACGACGCGCTCTCATGGGTCAACGGTATCAGCGGCAATCCGGCAAGTTCGCGCTATGCGGTAACCAACATGTATGCGCGCGGCGAGACGGTCAACGATTACCAGATAGACGGCATGACCACCGAAATCGACGGCAACCAACTGCTGAACTCGGGCGCGTACGAGCGGGTGGAAGTCGTGCGCGGCACTTCCGCCTTGCAGGGCGGCGTGGGCGACCCGAGCGCGACGGTGAACCTGGTACGCAAGCGTCCGACCAAAGAGCGGCAGGCTGAAATTTCCGTCGGCATCGGCAGATGGCGGCGTTGGAATGCCGAGGCCGACGTGTCCGGACCGCTCAACTCGAGCGGCAGCCTGCGCGGCCGCGCCGTCATCAACGCCGAGGGCGGGCGGCATTGGACCGAGGGTTCGCGCGACCGCTCCGACATGGTTTACGGCATTGCCGAATACGATTTCTCGCCGCAAACCACCGCCTACGCCGGCATCAACCACCAGCGCGCGCGAGAAAAAGAATTTTACGGCGGGGACCTGCCCGTTTACGATAGCGCAGGCTACCCAACCCGCCTCGGCATCCGTGACAACAACAAAATCAAAGGCAGCAGGTATAGGGAACGCGCGACGGAACTCTTTACCGGACTGGAACACCGCTTTGAAAACAACTGGAAAGCCAAGCTGGAATACCGCTACAACCGTGAGAAAACCCTCAATCCCGGTATGGGTGACGCCCCATACAACTATCTCAGGCACGACGACAGCTCGGCCGGAGCCAAGTTTTATAAAATGGGCGACAATATCGTCAGCCATGCCTTCAGCTTCAAGCTCAACGGGCAATACGATTTATGGGGGCGCAAACACGAAGCCGTATTCGGCATCGGAGGCTACCGCACGCGGGACAAACGCGCCTGGGCAAACTCTGAGGGCAACTATTCCATAGACGACATCTACGATTTCATACGCCGCCGCGACTATCCCTCCATCGCTTCCGTCAACGACTGGAAATGGGATGGAGACACCATCGCGACACGCCAAATCAGCGGCTATGCCGCCACCCGCCTGCACGCCACCGACAAACTCTCGCTGCTTTTGGGCGCCAACTACGCCCGCTACCATTACCAAGCCATACCGGTTGGCGGCAGCCCGAATACGGAAGCCAAAGAAGGCCGCTTCGCCCCCTACGCCGGCATCACCTACGACCTCACCGGCAACCTCTCCGCCTACGCCTCCTACAGCCGCCTGTTTAAGCCGCACGAAAACAGCGAAACAGACATCAACCGCCGCCCCATCGATCCGATTACCGGCCGCACCGTCGAGGCTGGACTGAAAGGCGAATGGCTCGAAGGCCGTCTGAACGCCTCGTTGTCGGTGTTCCAATCCAAACGGCGCAACGTCCCCGTCGAAGCGGGCAAATTTGACAACGACGACACCTACTACCGCGCAGCGAATACCAAAGCCCACGGCTGGGAAGCCGAAATCAGCGGCTCGCCCGCCGAAGGCTGGGACATCAACGCGGGCGTGCAGTCGCACCTGACCCGCGAAGAAAACGGCAACCGGCCCAACAGCCAATACGACCCGCGCCACAGCTTCAAACTCTTCACCACCTACCGCCTACCCAAAACCCGTTGGACCCTCGGCGGCGGCGTGCGCTGGCAAAGCAAGACCTTTGTGGACAAATACAGTGACCTCAGCAATATCGAGTTTGACGACGATGAAGCCAAAGAACGCGCCCGCGTCCTCTCCCGCCAAAAATCCTTCGCCGTGGTCGACCTGACCGCGCAGTACGACATTTCCAAAAACGCCAATCTGACACTAAACTTCGACAACGTGTTCGACAAACGCTACCGCATGGACACGGCGTACCACGACTACGGCCAGCCGAGGAGTTTGTCGGGGACGCTTAGGTATAAGTTTTGACGGGGTTTGGGGTTGCTGTAATTCTTGAAGGTCGTCTGAAACCTATAGTGGATTAACAAAAATCAGGACAAGGCGACGAAGCCGCAGACAGTACAGAT
>CAUOMQ010000202.1:0-3220 GCA_963456805.1 uncultured Neisseria sp.
AAGCGATACAGTAGAAAAATATAATCAGCCGCAGAAACCATCCGAAAAACTTAAAAAAATAAATTTCAAGGACAAATCATGATAGCGAATACCGAACCACAAAAATACGCCCGCAGCCTGCACGCACCCATCAGCTTGGGTACAACTTCAGACGACCGCTTTATGCCTCGCGGCTACCTCGCGCATTTCGCTACTCTGCCGCAATTGGTATTGACCGAAAAACTGGACGGACAAAACAACTGCTTCGCCGCCCACGGCCTCTATGCCCGCAGCCATGCCGCCCCCACCCAACATCCGTGGGACAAACCGCTGCTGCAACGCTGGCAGCACATCAAAAACGACTTGGGCGACCTCGAACTTTTCGGCGAAAACATGTACGGCATCCACTCCATCGCCTATTCGCAGTTGGAAAGCTATTTTTACCTGTTTGCCGTCCGTCGCGGCGGACATTGGCTGTCGTGGGAAGAAGTCAAATTCTATGCCCAGCTGTTTGACTTCCCCACAGTCCCCGAACTTCCCATCGTGCAGCCGCTTGCCGACTTCACCCAAAAATACGCCGACGAAGACACCGCCTTGGCGCAATGGCTGACCGCCAATTTGGGCGCAACATGGACAGACAGCGTGCAAACCGCAGGCAAACTCGGCGGCTACGACCCGAAAACAGGCGAGACGTGCAGCGAAGGCTTCGTCATCCGCAACGCTGCTGATTTTGCCACCAACAACGGCAACCTGCCCGTACAGTCCAACGAGTTTGACAACCTCTTCAAACTCGTTCGCGCCAAACACGTTAAAACCGATGTGCATTGGACAAAAACTTGGAAGCCTGCCCGTCTTATCGATTATGATAAATACCATTGGCAAAGCTGGCAGTTTCAGACGGCCTGAAACCCGTATTTAAATGAAAAATATTATAATTCGATAACTTAAATAAAAAGAAAGGAAAGCATGGGCGGATATATCTATGGTCTCCCGAAGTTTTGGGAAATCAACAGCAACTTTGCCGAATTTCTCCAAGATTTGCACCAGTACAAAAACAAAGTTCATGAACTGGATCGTATTCAATTTAGCGAAGGTGCAAATTTACAGACGATTTTCCCTGTTCTATGGGAAGAAGTGCTACAACACCATCCGTCCATCCATCTACGCTTTTATGCGTATTCAAATTTCGATGTAGATTGGATTGCCAGTTTTACTGACTTAGAAAACCTTTCAATTGAAGTCGGCGGTAACAACAGCATCATCCGCAATATGGAAAAACTGGCAGAATTTCAAAGCCTGAAAAGTTTGGTACTGAGTTCCGACAACGGCTTCGGCAACCTGAATTTCCTAAACAGCGTGAATCCAAAACTGCAAGAACTGTATTTGTGTTCCAAAACAAAATCCGCCAAATCAGATTTAAGCGTTTTAACCAGCTTTCAGCATTTGGAAACGCTTTCACTAGTCAACTTGGAAAAAAATCTGGACAAAGCTGTTTCTAGCCTGAGCGCACTGGAAACACTTACGCTACGCAGCATTTCCAAGCCACAGCACATTGACTTCATAAACGGGTTGAAAAATCTCCAATTTCTCACTCTGCAACTATGTAGCTTTGAAAACATAGATGCTGCCGCGCAACTGCCCAAATTGAAATATCTACAATTGTGGAGGCTACCCAAACTGGAAAACTTGGACTTTGTATCCCAGATGCAGGGGTTACAGTTTTTGTTCGTGGAAACCCTTAACGGCATTACCCGTTTTCCCAAAGTGGCTGGCTTAAAACATTTACGCAGAGTGAAGATTGCTTCGTGTAAAAACCTAACTGATTTTAGCGAAGTAGCGTACAGCCACTCTATTCGAGAGTTTGCTGTGCAAAATGCTACGCAGCCGAATTTGGATATCTATATCCCGATTATCGAAAACCAGCACATCGAAAATTTGGGTATCGGTCATGAAAAAGCAGCCATACAAAAGGAAATGCAAGCACTTGCGCAAAAACATGGTCGTGAACAAATCACAGTTTGCATGTATCCAGATTTCGAACAGTTCGCATTTGAGTAATTTGATACCAGACATCATTGCCCAAGCTTTGTTTTCAGACGACCTGAAGTCAAGTCATCCAATAATAAGAAAGACTACCATGTGGACATTCCCCCATTACGCACCCGACAAACTTCCCGACTGGCAAGCCTTGGAACACCGCTTCAGCTGGTTTGCCGACATGAAAAACGTGCCGCAGGATCCTGAATGGCACGCAGAAGGCGATGTGTTCGTCCATACTAAAATGGTGTGCGAAGCCCTGCTGCAACTGCCTGAATTCCAAGCACTCAGCGAGCAGGAGCAACATATCTTGTTTGCCGCCGCTATGCTGCATGATGTAGAAAAACGCAGCACCACCAAACGTGAGATCCAAGGCGGCAAAGAGCGGATTGTGTCGCCGAACCATGCCAAAAAAGGCGAATACACCGCCCGCACCCTGCTTTATACCGAACTTGCCGCGCCGTTTGCCGTGCGCGAAGCGATAGCTAAACTCGTGCGCCTGCACGGACTGCCTTTGTGGGCAATTGACAAACCGAGTCCGGAACGTGCCGTCATCGCCGCTTCTTTGCAGGTCAATACCGCCCACCTCGCCATGCTTGCCAAAGCCGACATTCTGGGCCGTACCTGCAACGATCAACAGGATATCCTGCTGCGCATCGACTTGTTCCGCGAGTTGTGTGAAGAAAACGGCTGCTGGGGTAAAGCGCGCGATTTCGTCAGTGATTACGGCCGCTATCTCTATCTCAACGGCCGCAGAGACATGCCCGATTACCAGCCGTTTGACGACCGAACCTTTGACGTATACGTCATGTGTGCCATAGCAGGCAGTGGCAAAGACAGTTACATCAGGCAACATCTTGCCCATCTGCCCATGCTGTCGCTGGACGACATCCGCCGCGAGCACAAACTCGACCCCGCTAACCCGAAACACAGCGCAGAAGCCGTGCGTTTGGGTAAAGAGCAGGCAAAAGAATATCTGCGCGCCCACACGTCCTTTGTCTTCAACGCCACCAACCTCAACCGCGACCTGCGCAGCAAGTGGCTGCCGATGTTCGCCGACTACGGCGCGCGGGTACACCTGATTTATTTGGAAGTGCCTTACACGCAATTGCTGTCGCAAAACCGTAACCGCGAACATTCCGTGCCGAATGATGTGATACACCGTATGATCAACAAACTGGAAATCCCCGATTACAGCGAAGCG
>CAUOMQ010000203.1:0-3175 GCA_963456805.1 uncultured Neisseria sp.
GATAGTACGGCAAGGCGAGGCAACGCCGTACTGGTTTAAAGTTAATCCACTATAAGGTCGTCTGAAAATCAAAAGCCGTCATTATAGTGGACTTCCCTGTAAATTCATAATGATGCTTGAGCGTTTTTCAGACGACGCGGCTGTTTTATCAACCTAAACTCTGCTTCAGCCAGCGCAAATAGGGGGCGTATCCGCGCGATACGTTTTGCATCAGGATTTGCGGGCATTCGTAGCTGTGGTTGGCGATGATGGTTTTTTGGATTTCGCGGTAGCAGTGGCGCGAGGTTTTGATGGTGATGCGGATTTCGTCGTCGCGGCAGATTTCGCCGTTCCAAAGGTATTGACTGGTGATGGCTTCGTATTGCACGCAGGCGGCGAGTTGCTTTTCTAAAAGCAGGTTGCCGATTTTTTCGGCTTCTTCGCGGGTCGGGGCGGTGGTGGTAACGATGACGGGTTTGAACGCGGACATTTCAGACAACCTATTGGTTTTTAAACTCGATGGTTCCTTTATATTTCACCCAGTATCCGGCGGCTTTGTATTTGTCTTTTTTGGCGGTTGCGACGGCTGTTTCGTCGAGTCCTTCATAACCGCTGGATTCGAGGATGCTGACTTCTACGGCTTTGCCTTCGGGGGAAACCAAGATGGATAGTTTGACGGGTTTGATGGGTTGTGCGGGATTTTGGGATGCGGGGGCGTATTCTGCCGGGTTGACGGTTTGCGCGGTTGCGGGTAGGACGAAGGCAAGCAGCAGGGCGGGGATGACGGCGCGGATGGACATATTGTTTTCCTTATTTGTAGATTTGTAGCGGGTTTAGGGGGTTGTTTTTGATTTGTTTTCAGACGACCTTTGTTTTTCGTGGGCACAGCCCACGCTACAGGGTTGCGCCCGTTTGGTCGGCGGGCGCGGTTTTGATTATTTGAAGTTCAATATCGGCCAACCTTTTGCTTTGGCTTCTTGTTCCAGCTCAGCATCGGGATTGACGGCAACGGGTTCGTCGACGAGGCGCAGCAGCGGCAGGTCGTTTTTGGAGTCGCTGTAAAAATAGGTTTTACCATAGCTTTCAAGCGTTTCGCCGCGTTCGGCGAGCCATTGGTTCAGGCGGGTGATTTTGCCTTCTTTGAGGCTGGGCGTGCCGATGTAGTTGCCGGTGTAGCGGCCGTCGGCACCGGTTTCGAGTTGGGTGCCGATGATGTTGGTGATGCCGAAAAGGTGGCAGATGGGAGTGATGATGAACTCGTTGGTCGAGGAAATCACGAGGGTTTCGTCGCCCGCCATTTGGTGGCTCTGCACCAGCATACGCTGCATGGGCGAGATGTGGGGCGTGATGAACTCCGCCATAAATTCGCGGTGAAATTCTGCCAGCTCTTCTTTGCTGTAACGGGCGAGCGGGGCGAGGTGGAATTTAAGGAAGGCGTCGATGTCGAGGCAGCCGTTTTGGTAGTCGCGGTAGAATTTTTCGTTTTGCGCTTCGGTTTCGGCAGCGTCAACCAGCCCTTTTTTGATGAGGTATTGCGGCCAAGAGTGGTCGGAATCGGTGTTGATGAGGGTGTTGTCGAGGTCGAAGATGGCGAGGTTTTTCATTGGGTTTCCTGTTGTTTCAAAAGCTGGCGAAGAAGCGGCAGGGTGATGCGTTTGCCCATGGTAACGGCGTAGTTGTCCAGCGTGTCGAGCATCTGCATCAGGCTGTCCATGTCGCGCCGCCAGTGGTTGAGCAGGTATTCGAAGATTTCGGGATCTATGGTGACTTGGCGTGCTGCCGCCATGCTGACGAGCGCGTCGATTTTTTCTTGGTCGGTCAGGGGTTTGACTTCGTAAACGAGGCAGTACGCCATGCGGGTGCGCAAGTCTTCGCGGATGACGAGCTGTTGGGGCGTGTGTTCGGAGCTTAACAGCAGAAAGCCTTTGCCGCTGTTACGGAAGCGGTTGAATACGGCAAACAGGAGGGCTTGTTCTTCGTTGCCCAGTTTTTCGATTTGGTCGATGGCGAGGTATTCGGCTTCAAAGGCGGCTTCGGTCAGCGGCGTGGCGGCGGCGTCGATATAGACGGCTTTTTTCCCTGCGTCGAGGGCTTGGGCGACCCACGCGCGCAGCAGGTGGCTCTTGCCCGCGCCTTCTTCGCCCCAGACGTAGATAAACGGGTCGTGTTTATGCTGTAACACATAGACCAGTTCGGCATTTTCCGTTCCGAGGAATTTGTCGAAACCGGGATAGCCGCGTTCGGCGAAGTCGAAAATAAGCTGGTTCACAAAGGCATACCGGATGGGTTGGAATCGGGTTTATTGTACGTTGTTTTGTCAGCGCGTATCAAGGCGCGGGGTCGTCTGAAAAAGGGGCGCGCGGCATGGGTTTCATATACAATGGCGGACATTTGGCAACGCGTCTGTTTTCAGACGACCTCTGTCTTTTTTATTTCAGGAAAATCTCGTGATTTCGACCCTTATTGATTTTATCCTCCACATCGACCAGCATTTGGTCGAGATTTCCGCGCAATACGGCGTATGGATTTACGCGGTGTTGTTTTTGATTATTTTCTGCGAAACCGGCTTGGTGGTTACGCCGTTTCTACCGGGCGATTCGCTGCTGTTTGCCGCGGGCGGGATTGCCGCGGTCGGCAGTATGAATATTCATGTCATGATTGCGCTGCTTTTGGCCGCCGCGGTTTTGGGCGATGCCGCCAACTTCATGATCGGCAAGTTTTTCGGGCGCAAACTCTTTGCCAACCCCGATTCCAAAATCTTCCGCCAGTCGTATTTGGAGAAAACCCACGCGTTCTACGAAAAACACGGCGGTAAAACCATCATCATCGCCCGCTTCGTCCCGATTGTGCGGACGTTCGCCCCGTTTGTCGCGGGCATGGGCAGTATGCACTACGGCACCTTCATCCGCTACAACATCATCGGCGCGGTATTGTGGGTTTTGTCGTTTTCCTATGCCGGCTATTTCTTCGCCAATATTCCGGTTGTCAAAAACAATCTGGCTTTAGTGATGGTGGCGATTATCGTGATTTCCATCCTTCCGGGCGTGGTCGAAGTCCTCCGCGCGAGAAGGGCGGCGAAGAAATAAGAGACAATTTGAACCATACAAAAAGGTCGTCTGAAAACGTTTTTCAGACGACCTTTTTGTATAGTGGATTAACTTTAAATCAGGACAAGGCGACGAAGCCGCAGACAGTA
>CAUOMQ010000204.1:0-3125 GCA_963456805.1 uncultured Neisseria sp.
CCAAGTGAATCGGTTCCGTACTATCTGTACTGTCTGCGGCTTCGTCGCCTTGTCTTGATTTAGATTTAATCCACTATAGTTTCATCCCCAAAGCGGTATCTTCTGCCTTGGCAATCCTCACCAAGCGTCCAAGCTTGTTGAGGCGTCCGCCTTGAATCTCCCGCTTCGTGAATAAAAATCCACTTGGAAAATCAAATATCGGCAGCCTCGGGGTGCTTTTTCATTTCAAGGTCGTCTGAAAACCGTCTGCGCCACCAAATTGCCAGCCTGTCCGAAATATAGTTAAATAAGCCGCATCATTATTTTCAGACGACCCGATGATGTCCATGAAACAAAAAATCTTCGTCCTCTACACAGGCGGCACCATAGGCATGACCCAAAGCAGCGAAGGCCTGCGCCCCGATACCGCGCTTGTTAGCCAAGCCCTTTCCCCCTTTTCAGACGACCTCGACTTCGAGTGGCACGTCTGCAATCCGTTGATTGATTCCTCCTCCGTCACCCTGCAACACTGGCGCGACTGGCTGGACATCATCGCCGCCAAACTGCCTTCCTGCGACGGCATCCTGATACTGCACGGCACGGACAGCATGGCGTACACCGCCAACCTCCTCGCGCTCGCCCTGCAAGGCTTGGACAAACCCATCGTCCTGACCGGCTCCCAATGGCCTTACGCCGCCGAAAACAGCGATGCCCCGCGCAACCTCTCCACCGCCGTCGCCGCCTTCAGCCTCAAGCTCAAACAAACCGTTATCGCCTTTGACGGCAAACTTTATCCCGCCGTCGGCAGCAGCAAAGTCAGTACCGAAACCGCCGCAGGCTTCGACAATCCGCATTTCGGCGCCATCGCTGAATGGGACGAAACCCAAGGCTGGCACCATATCCGCATCCCGTCCCAAGATGCGGCAGATGTTTCAGACGACCTCAAAATCCGCTATCCCGACCCGCAGGCAAAAATCGCCGTCCGCACGCTTATCCCCGGCTTTGCCGTCCAAGAACTTGCGGACGGACTCGGACAGCTTCCCGCCCACGCCCTTATCCTGCAAAGCTACGGACACGGCAACACCCCCGCAGACGAAGGCTTCATCCGCGCCGTCCGAGACTTTACGCAGCAAGGAAAACTGCTGCTCAACATCAGTCAAGTCCGACAAGGCAGAACCGCCGCCGTTTACGCGCAAGGCAACGCGTTCCGCAACTCGGGCATCATCAACGGCGGCAAATGCAACCTCGAAACCGCCACCACGCTCATGACCCTTGCCGTATCGCAAGGCTGGGGGGTGGAAGATGTTCACAAAGAATTGGTAAGACTAAAATTAGTGTGAAATCGATGAACCTCACCGACACCCATTGCCACCTCGCCGATCCCGCCCTGCGCGAAAACCTGACGCATATCCTGACCGCCGCGCGGGAGGCAGGGGTAGGGCGGTTTATCGTTCCCGCGACCCGGCTGCAGGATTGGCAGGACGTGGCGGATTTGGTGCAAAGGTCGTCTGAAAACCCGCTTTGGGACAACATCCATATCGCGCTCGGCATCCATCCTTGGTTTTCAGACGACGTTTCCGAACCGGATTTCCAGCATTTGGAACAAGCATTGCAAGCGCGTCCGACGGCATGGGTCGGCGAAATCGGCTTGGATTTTTACGACAAAACCCAAACGCCGCCGCAGCGCGAGCGGCAAATCCAAGTCTTCAGCCGCCAACTTGAAATCGCAAAAAACCTGCGCCGCCGCGTGATTATCCATAATCTCAAAGCCGCCGCCGACATCGCCGCCGCCGTCAAACAGACAGGCTTTGCCCAAGGCGGCATCGTTCATGCCTTCTCCGGCAGCGCGGAAGAAGCGCGCGTGTTGACGAAATTAGGTTTCAAAATCGGCATCGGTTCGCTGTTGCTCAACCCGAACGCACGAAAAATACGCGAAACCCTCAAAACCTTGAATGACACCGATTTCGTCTTGGAAACCGACAGCCCGTTTATGCTGAAAAACGAAATCAACACGCCCGCCAACATCCGCCAAATCGCCGCCATCGCCGCTGAAATTCGCGGCGTTGCCGTTGAAGAGATAGCCGAAGCGACCGAGCGGAATGTGGAAATGTTGCTGGCAGCAGAAAAGGTCGTCTGAAAACGTTCCGTCTTATCGGAATCATGTTTTCAGACGACCTTTGGTCGTATGGGAAGCCATAGTGGTTTTGCGTACCGCTGTGGCTTTTTATAGTGGATTAACTTTAAACCACGACGGCGTTCCCTCGCCTTGCCGTACTGGTTTAAAGTTAATCCACTATATTTTTCAACAAAATAGCCGCAGCTTGGCTAATCCAGCCATCTGAACGCGCGGCGCAGTTCGTCCGTGCCGCCGGTTTCGTAGCAGCGGCCGTGCGCCAGTATGATTTTTTCCGGCTGCCAGTCCAGCATCTGCTTCAGGCAGGCGCGGGCGGCGGTTTTGTCTTTGAAGGTGGCGCGCCAGTCGGCGGGGGCTTTGCCGTCGGGGTCGGCGATACCCGTCAGTTTCATCACGCCCGCCCAAAAGCGGCTGGGAAATTTGGCGGTTTCGAAGTTTTCAATCAAATCGGCCAGTATCAGGGTTCGGCTCGCGCGGTGGAAAAACACGGTTTCCTCCATTGCTGCGCTGCCCGCAAACGGCATTTGCGCCAAATCTTCCGCCCATTGCGGCGGCGCGGCGGCACCGAGGTCTGCATCGAAACAAACGGCAATATGCTGCGATGCCGCCCGTTCGCGCACGCCGGAACTTGCCCACGCAAGCGCCTGCGGGTAATGCCGTTTCCACGCGGCGATGTGGGCGTAGTGGATTTTGTTGGGCGAAACCAGATGGCGGACTTCGCCGAGCGCATCAATTTGCCGCAGCAGTTCGGGCACGGGTTCAACCGGCGAATGACACCACAGCCCGCCGTCGTTCAGGCGCACGACGGTCATGCGGGTGCTGAACGGTACTTTGACGCCCAGCGGAAAATTCATGTGTATGACTTTTCCGTCGGCAATCCAGATGCCGTCTGAAAAAGGTTTCAGGGTATGGAGCGGGTGGTAGAGATGGATTTTGTCGGTCATGATGCACCCTCGCTGTTATAGTGGATTAACTTTAAATCAGGACAAGGCGACGAAGCCGCAGACAGTAC
>CAUOMQ010000205.1:0-2990 GCA_963456805.1 uncultured Neisseria sp.
AACCTGTGTTTGGGGTTTCGGTTGTCGGGGGAAAAGGAATTTTGCAAAGGTCTCAGACCAAGCTTTCCGTCTATCAGCCGAGTAACCGTACCGAACAAAAGCAACATTTGTTTACGCTAATTTTCCACAGGCGGGCGAAGGTAAACAAAGGGCTGATTATAATGAAAATAACTCCGGCATCTGCCGTGTTTCACGAAAGGAAGAAACAATGACCATGAAACCACTTATGGCGGTATTGCTCGCCGCCAGCCTCAGCCTCCCCGCCATCCACGCGGAAGCGCGGGGCACGGCAAATCAGAAAAAAGCCACCCTCGCCGGCGCAGCAGCAGGCGCAGCCTTGGGCGGTCTATTGGGCAACGACGGACAAAGCGCAATCATCGGCGCAGTGGCGGGCGGTTTGGCAGGCAACGCCTACGCCTACCACAATAAAAAAATGAATCAAAAAGACAACGATATCGCCTTGCGCGACCGCCGTTACCGCGAATCCCGCTACTACGGCTACGACGGTTACGGCTACGGCGATCCGTACTACCGCGATACATACTACAAAAAACACAAACATAAACATCACCACCGCAAACACTACCGCGACTGGGACGATGATTACTACGATTACGACGACGATTAAACCCATCGTTTGACCGTCTGAACAAAAGGTCGTCTGAAAACCTGAAACCGGGTTGAACCGCCTTCCTATATCGGGTATCTCCAAGCAATTTTCAGACGACCTATACAAGCCGGATTCTGTCTCCCGCAGATTCCGGCTTTTTCCATTTCCAAGCACGTCGTTCATGGTTGCATGACGTAATGCCGAACAAACCGCCGCATACAGGGACAACGCCAAAGTGGCAATTTTGTTGAATTCCGCCTTTTCAGACGACCCCTTACCCTCCCCCTCAAATTTACCTTTTCCGCCCGCTTCGGTATCATACCGCCTGTCTGTTTATCCCTGACGGAATCCCGATTATGTCTGACTGGTCCCTCCCCGATTTCGAACGCAAAATCTGTCCGCCCGAAGAATTGGCGCAACGTCTGCACACGCTTCCCCGCCCGCTGGTGTTTACCAACGGCTGTTTCGATATTCTGCACAGGGGGCATGTTACCTATCTGGCGCAGGCGCGTTCGGCGGGTGCGGCGTTGGTGCTGGCTTTGAACACGGATGCGTCCGTGCGCCGTTTGGGCAAGGGGGACGACCGTCCCGTCAACCCGCTGGAAAACCGCGCGGCGGTGGCGGCTGCGTTGGCAAGCGTGGATTTGGTCACTTGGTTTGACGAAGACACGCCCGCCGAGTTGATCGAGCAAATCAAACCCGACATCCTGATTAAAGGCGGCGACTGGCCGGTCGAAAAAATCGTCGGCGCGCAAGAAACGCTGGTGCGCGGCGGCAAAGTGTTTTCCATTCCGTTCCTGCACCAGACTTCCACCACGAAAACGCTGGAAAAAATCCGCGCAGCCGAGGGCGGCAAATGACCGCGCTGAAACTACCGCACAGTCGGGTTTTGGCGGAACTCGCCGACGGTCTGCCGCAACACGTTTCCCATCTCGCGCGTATCGCGGGCGTGAAGCCGCACCAGCTCAACGGCTTTTGGCAACAGATGCCCGCGCACATCCGCGGACTGCTGCGCCAGCACGACGGGCAATGGCGGCTCGTGCGCCCGCTTGCCTTGTTTGACGAAGAAGCGTTGCAGCGTTTGGGCGCGGAACGCGGTTTTCAGACGACCTTAAAACACGAATGCACATCCAGCAACGACGAAATCCTGAATCTGGCGCGCACTTCGCCCGAACAAGCCCATAAATCGCTCTGCGTCGCGCATCTGCAAACCAAAGGCCGCGGGCGGCAGGGACGCAAGTGGACACACCGGCTGGGCGAATGCCTGATGTTCAGCTTCGGCTGGGTATTCGACAAACCGCAGCACGAACTCGGCTCGCTCGCCCCCGCCGTCGCGCTCGCCTGCCGCCGCGCTTTAGCCGCATCGGGTTTGGACATACAAATCAAGTGGCCGAACGATTTGGTCGCCGGCAGGGACAAACTCGGCGGCATCCTGATCGAAACCGTCCGCAATGAGGGCAAAACCGCCGCCGTCATCGGCATTGGCATCAATTTCGTCTTACCCAAAGAAGTCGAAAACGCCGCCTCCGTCCAAGCCCTTTTCCACAACGCGCAGCTTGCCCGCGGCACCGCCTCCGTACACTGCATTCCCGCTTCAACGCTGTTGGACAAATTATTGGGCGAACTCAATGCCGTGCTGACGCAATACGCGCAAAACGGGTTCGCCCCCTTCCTCGAAGAATACCAAACCGCCCACCGCGACCACGGCAAACCTGTCCTGCTCCTGCGCGACGGGCAAACCGTAAGCGAAGGCACCGTACTCAATGTTGATGCGCAAGGTGCGTTGCACCTGATGACAACCACGGGCGAACAAACCGTCGTCAGCGGCGAAATCAGCCTTCGCCCCGACGACACGCCCCGTGCCGCCGCGCCGCGCCCGCCCGAACGCCTCCTCCTGCTCGACGGCGGCAATAGCCAGCTCAAATGGGCATGGGTGGAAAACGGCGTGTTCAACGAAGTCACCCGCGCGCCGTACCGCGATTTGAGCAAGCTTGGCGAAGAATGGGCAGCGCGTTCAGACGACCGCACCCGTATCGTCGGTTGCGCCGTGTGCGGCGACCTCAAAAAAGCCCTGGTCGAAGCCCACCTGACCGCGCCCGTCCGCTGGCTGCCCTCCATGCCGCAGGCGCTCGGCATCCGCAACCACTACCGCAACCCCGCCGAACACGGCTCCGACCGCTGGTTCAACGCCTTGGGCAGCCGCCGTTTCAGCCAAAATGCCTGCGTCGTCGTCAGCTGCGGCACCGCCGTAACCACCGACGCGCTCACCGAAGACAACCATTACCTCGGCGGTACCATCATGCCCGGCTTCCACCTCATGAAAGAAGCCCTCGCCGCCAAAACCGCCAACCTCGACCGCCCCGCCGGCAAAGTGTACCCC
>CAUOMQ010000206.1:0-2968 GCA_963456805.1 uncultured Neisseria sp.
GCGGCTTCGTCGCCTTGTCCTGATTTTTGTTAATCCACTATATTATTTTTAACGGCAAGATTATGAGTACCGAAACCAAAAACTACATCACGCCCGTCGGCTGGCAGGCATTGAAAGACGAGCTGTATCAGCTGGTCAATAAAGAACGCCCCGAAATCGTCCAAATCGTCAACTGGGCGGCAAGCAACGGCGATCGCAGCGAAAACGGCGACTATCTTTACGGCAAACGCCGTATGCGCGAAATCGACCGCCGCATCCGTTTCCTGACCAAGCGTTTGGAAGCCGCCGTTGTCGTCGATCCCGAATTGCGCGAAGCGACCGACCAAGTGTTTTTCGGCGCAACCGTCGGATTGTTGCGCGGCGACGGGCGTGAACAAACCGTCAAAATCGTCGGCGTCGATGAAATCGATACCGCGCAAAACAAAATTTCTTGGATTTCCCCATTGGCGCGTTGTTTGATTAAAGCGAGGGAAGGGGACGAAGTCGTCTTGAATACGCCGGAAGGGCGCGAAGAGATTGAAATTTTGTCGGTGGAATACATACGGATTGATTGAGCGGCAGTTGCACTATGCCGTATTTGTTGTGATGAAAAGGTCGTCTGAAAACATCAGGGTTTTCAGACGACCTTTTGTTTGAAGCCGCCGCTTCGCAAACTGACCTGTCCGCTGGATGTAATAATCTTTCTTTTGAGCCAAAGCAAGGCGGCGCGACCGCATTTTAGGTTTAATACACTATTGTTTTTTATCCGATAAGACCGTAAACCGGCATCCCCCGACACTGCCCTACCGCGACAGTTTTGCCGTCTTTCAAAAGCGGCGTTCCCACCTCAATCCACTTTAAGGAAAATCATGGCTTCGCGCGATTTATACCCACAGGAAATTTTACAGGTCGTCCTCGATAAAAGCTGTGCCAAAGCACAATCCAGCGTTTCCACGCTGGCGGTTTTGAGCGTTTTGGCAGGCGGATACATCGGCTTCGGTTATCTTGCCTATTTGAAAGTGGTCAGCGGCATTCCTCACGAATGGGGCGGCTTGGCGACTTTGCTCGGCGCGGCAATGTTCCCCATCGCCTTGATCTGCATCCTGCTCGGCGGCGGCGAGCTGGTAACGAGCAATATGATGATTATGTCTTTGGGGCGTTTGGCGGGGCGGATTTCCACAAAAATGCTGCTGCGCAACTGGGTCGTCGTGTGTCTGGGCAATTTGGCGGGAACGCTGGCGATGGCGTTTTTCCTCGGACACTACGTCGGGATGACCGAAGGCAGCGTGGCGGAAAAAACGATTGCGGTGGCAGAAGCCAAAGTCCATATGGATTTCGGCAGGGCTTTCGTCTCGGCGGTCGCATGTAACTGGATGGTGTGTATGGGCGCATGGCTGCACTTTGCCGCCAAGCATACGGCAGGGCGGATGTTGGCGATTTGGTTTCCCGTGATGATTTTCGTGTTAAACGGTTTCCAACACCTTGTCGCCAATATGTTCGTCATCCCCGCCGGTATTTTGGCGGGCGCAGATATTACATGGGGGCAGTTTTTCTTCAACATGATTCCCGTGTTTTTAGGCAATGTCTTAGGCGGCGCATCGTTTGTCGGCGCGTCGTACCTTTATACTTATAAAGATACGCTGAAAGATTGCGCCGAATAATCTGCCTTTGAGCATACAAAACCTGCTTTAAGAGCAGGTTTTGCCGTTTCAGACGACCTCCAAGCCGATTTTCGATACAGTCCGTCTGATATAATGCCGCCTCAAAATAATCAGATACATGAAACACATGACTCAAGCCTCCCTCCCGCCCCGCCGCCTTTCCGTTGCCCCCATGCTCGACTGGACGGACCGCCACTACCGCTACCTCGCCCGCCAGATTACCCGCAACACATGGCTTTACAGCGAAATGGTCAATTCCGGCGCCATCGTTTATGGCGACAAAGACCGCTTTTTGATGTTCAACGAAGGTGAGCAGCCCGTCGCCCTGCAACTGGGCGGCAGCGACCCGTCCGATTTGGCGAAGGCGACCAAAGCCGCCGAAGAATACGGCTACAACGAGGTCAATCTCAACTGCGGCTGCCCCAGCCCGCGCGTGCAAAAAGGCTCGTTCGGCGCGTGTCTGATGAACGAAGTCATGCTGGTTGCCGACTGCCTCAACGCCATGCAGGACGCGGTCTGCATCCCCGTTACCGTCAAACACCGCATCGGCGTCGACAGACAAACCGAATACCAAACCGTCGCCGATTTCGTCGGCACGCTGCGCGACAAAACCGCCTGCAAAACCTTCATCGTCCATGCCCGCAACGCATGGCTGGACGGACTCTCCCCCAAAGAAAACCGCGACGTTCCGCCGTTGAAATACGATTACGTTTACCGCCTGAAGCAAGAGTTTCCCGAGCTGGAAATCATCATCAACGGCGGCATCACCACCAACGAAGCAATCGCCGGACACCTGCAACACGTTGACGGCATAATGGTCGGACGCGAGGCGTATCACAACCCGATGATCATGCACGAATGGGACAGGCTGTTTTATGGCGACACCCGCAGCCCGATTGAATACGCCGATTTGGTGCAGCGCCTCTACACATACAGCCAAGCCCAAATCCAAGCCGGGCGCGGCACAATCTTGCGCCACATCGTCCGCCACAGCCTCGGGCTGATGCACGGCCTGAAAAACGCCCGCACTTGGCGGCGTATGCTTTCTGACGCGACGCTCTTGAAAGACAACGATGGCAGCCTGATTCTCGACGCGTGGAAAGAGGTCGAGCGGGCGAACGTATGGGAATAAAGCGGATAAGTTGATTTTCGATTGATGCTGTCCGGCAGCTGAAAATCGCCTCTTTTCCGCAAAAATGAGAGGTCGTCTGAAAACGGAACAGGTTTTCAGAAGACCTCTCTTTATCCCATATGACACAATCGACCCAGTCTATTATAGTGGATTAACTTTAAATCAGGACAAGGCGACGAAGCCGCAGACAGTACAG
>CAUOMQ010000207.1:0-2882 GCA_963456805.1 uncultured Neisseria sp.
TACGCCCGATTTGACGATGCGCTACTGTCCTATTTTGATTTTAATTGACTATAGAAACCCATAGCGTGGGCTTTGCCCACGAATCAAACCCAAAATTTCAGACGACCTCTTTTAGCTATGATTATCGTGGGCAAAGCCCACGCTACAATGTACACCGACGAGGCAAAAGGCCGTCTGAAAACGGGAGGAGCAATTTTTGCCAAAACCTCCGCCGTCATTCCCGCGCATGCGGAAATCCAGATGTAGGTCGGATTCTTGAATCCGACATTTTCAAACATTTCCGCCATAATCAAAAGCGGTAAAACATAAAACGTTTGTCAGATACGAGTATCCGACTTACCCATCATATTTAATGCTGAAATCCACATTGCTTCCACCCCAGTGCTTTGGATAAATCCCCTGTTTCACATAACGGTGAAAAGTGGAAAACGGCCAATCGGAAACCTGATCGACATAGCCATGCTTTACGGGATTAAAATGTAGGTAATTGAAATGATGGATAAAGTCCGTTTCATCACGAATGGTATGTTCCCAAAACCTTTTTTGCCAAAGCCGACATTCCCCTCCAATCAAATATTGGCTGTACCGTTTAATTTGCCGCCAACGTTCCGAATAAGTGGCATCATTTTCAGGAAGGCGCCAAATCGTATGCAGATGGTCGGGCATCAGCACCCATGCCTCAATTTCAAACGGATACCGCTCCCGAACCGTCATTACCGCCTGCCGTAAGGCCGAACGCACCGTTTCATCAGTCAGGATTTTTTGTCGTTTGTCAGCAACCACCGTAAAAAAGTAAGTACCGCCCGTTTGATAAAAGCGTCGGTATCGCATGAATTCCCTTTTTTAAATTAAATTTTTGTTTTTCGGAAAGATTTTTGTCGGATACAAGTATCCGACCTACGTCTTTAATTACAGCGACAGCAGGTCGCCTTGGCATGAAGCGGTGCGTAATTCTTTGTCCACATTTGTACCGCATTCCCATACTCCCGATCCTACGGTATAGCGGATATTAATTTTTTTATTGGTGATTTTGTCGTTTACGCCACCGCTTTTGAAAGTAACGGTCAGCAGGCATTGGGTTTCAGTCTTTTTCAGAGCAACGTCGTTGACGAAGTTGCCCGTATGTACGCTGGAGGTAAACCAAGGTTTAGTGGCATCGCAAGCATTGATGCCCTCGGTAGAAATAGCCTCGACCAACGGGCTTTTCAGACCGGCAAGGATTTCATGCCCTTCAGTTGCCTGCGCCTTAGCGGTATAGTTGCCGAACAACGGCAGGGCAATGGCGGCAAGTATGCCGAGAATGGCGACGACAATCATCAGTTCGGTAATGGTAAAACCTTGTTGTTTCATACGACGACCTTTAATGAAGTGAGTAGAAAAGGAATCGGTTTGCCCGATTTGCTTGAATAGATGGTAGAAAAGCCCGCCAGAGCGGGCTTTGTTATTCACTATTTATGGAATTTGTCGTTGTTATTTTTTAGCAGCACGGCAAGCAGCAGGTGCTACGTTGTCAGCCAGGTTTGTAGTACAAGCCCAAGCACCAGTTGCAGGAGTCAGTGTCATGGTAATTGTTTTAGTAGCTACTTTATCATTGACACCTTCGGTTGCTGCTTTGAAGGTAGCAGTCAAAGCACAAGTCGCAGCATCACCAGTACCAGCAGCGGCAGGTACAACACCACTTACATATTTACCTGTGCGCACAGAAGAGGTGTACCAAGCAGCATCATTTTTACATGCATTAGCGTTACTGCTTGCAGCCACTGCCTCAACCAAAGGCGTTTTCATACCGCCCAAGAGTTCGTAGCCTTCAGTCGCTTGTGCGCGGGCAGTGTAGTCGCCGTACATAGGCAGGGCGATAGCGGCCAGGATACCGATAATTGCTACGACGATCATCAATTCGATCAGGGTGAAACCTTTTTGGATTGCTTTCATTTAATAACTCCAGTTAAAAAAGTGTTGTGAATAAAAAATGTTTGTTGTTAAAAAAACCGTAATGTGTTTGGCTCTGCTTGTTTATGAGTAAAACCATCAAGTAGAAGGAATATACAGCTTCCCGGTTCGGGCTTTGTTGCTTCGTTTCCCTTGCCGGACGTAATGTATCAAGCAGGGGATGTGCCAAGTCTGGATTTTTTTGGATTTTTTATGAAAATATTTTGTAATTTTATGTTTTTAATAGGTTTAAATTTGTTTTGAAGGATTTTTCGGGCAGATTTTGGCTTTTTTATGACGTAGGGTTGTTTCTGCGATATGACGCGTTTTGTCATTTTTTGATTTTTTTTGGGGAAGCGAAGAAGACGTTTTGTGTCACGTGCCGTGTTTCGTCACTTTTGAAAGCCGTTTTTAATAATATTTGAATATTTTGACAAGCGGTATTATTTCTCAGATAAACGGTATTTTTAAAATTTAGATATTTTCAATATATTGATTTTTCGAATATTTTTAATATGATATTTTGATATTTGGTATTTATTTGAGATAAACGGTAATTCTAAATAGGAATTTATGGAAATTAATTTAATTTTGAATGGTTGTTTTCAGCACCCGAAGCCTCTTTTAAAAAGGGGATAACTGATAGGGATACCCGCTCTGCCTTTTTTCGATTTTGCACATTATTTTTGGCAGATTCTGTCTGCATTAGCTGATGGCGATAATGATATAGTGGATTAAATTTAAATCAGGACAAGGCGAGGCAACACGCCGTATTGGTTTAAAGTTAATCCACTATACTTGGTCTTGATTTGAATCTATATATATAGTCAATTAAAAATAAAATAGTACAATACTCAACTTTGAAGGTTTAACCATGGCATACTCTGCGGACTTAAGGAACAAAGCTTTAAACTATTACGAACAATGCAAAAACATCAGCCAAACCGCAGCAA
>CAUOMQ010000208.1:0-2873 GCA_963456805.1 uncultured Neisseria sp.
GTAACGGACTTCGTTTCTGAGGTAACTATTATGAATCCGAATTTCAAATTAAACCTACTGACATTATCTTTACTGGCTATAACAAGTATCGCATACGCAGAAGACGAGGTTTCAACTCAAGAGCTTGATGAAATTCAAGTCAAAGGCAAATACATTGCCAAAGAGAAAAAAGTTTTTACCGAAGGTCAAGCCAAAAGTTCGCGTGAACGCGTTTATCAATCCAGCGAAAACATCGATGCCATCGTGCGGAGCATGCCCGGCGTCTTCACCCAACAAGACAAGGGATCGGGGGTATTGGCGGTCAATATTCGTGGCGATAGCGGTTTGGGACGCGTCAATACGATGGTTGACGGCGTAACCCAAACCTTCTATTCCACTTCTGCCGATGCCGGACGCAGCGGCAGCTCTTCGCAATTCGGTACGGCACTGGATCCCAATTTTATTGCCGGTGTGGATGTAACCAAAGGCAGTTTCTCGGGTGCCAACGGCATCAATACCTTATCCGGTACAGCCAATTTCCGTACTTTACGGGTGGACGATGTGGTACACGGAAACCATACCTTTGGGCTTTTAACCAAAGGATTGACCGGCACAAACAGCACCAAAAGCAATTTTATGGCAACCGGAGCGGTACAAAAATGGTTTGACAGCGGTGCGCGCCTTGGCGCGTTATATGGCTACAGCCACCGTAATGTCGAGCAAAACTATAAAGTAGGCGGCGGCGGTCAGCGTATCGGCAATTTTGGCGAAGAATATTTGGACCGTAAAAAACAAGAATATTTTGAAAGCAACTTATTGAAATTCGACCAAGGGCAAAATCGTTGGGTTCGCGACTTTTCTAAGCGCAACGCAGTCGGTAAAAGCTATTGGGACTACCCTTTCTCCAAAAAATATAACGATCCTGAGGTTTTGCAAAGAGATTATGTTGATGATTTGGAAAGAAGCTGGAAAGAGAATTTGGCACCGCAATGGGATCTGACACCTATCGACCCTACCAGCCTGCAACAACGCTCAAACAGTCATTTGGTCAAAGTGGAATACGAAAACGACAACAACAAGCTGGATCTTCAGCTTCGTACCATGAACAACCGTATCGGCAGCCGCAAAGTAGAAAATCGCAGCTACCAAGCCAATTACAATTTAAACATTGGCGATTATGTCGATTTAAACGTATTGGCCGCCCATAATCTGGGAAAACAAAAATATCCGAAAAACTCACGTTTTTCAGGATGGGGGCTGCTGGATTATTTGGAAACCAAAAACACAGCCAATCTTTTGGATATCAACAACCGCTTCTCTTTCAACCTTCCCAACAAAACAGATTTAAAAGCCACCGTCGGTTTCAATTTCTTTAAAAACCAATACAGTAAAAACCGCTTTCCGGAAGAGCTGAGCCTGTTTTACGACGGTCCCGATCAAGATGCCGGCCTGTACAGCTTTTTAGGTCGCTTCAAAGGCGACAAAGGAATATTTCCTCAAAAATCAACCATATTACAACCTTCAGGCCAGCAAAAATTCAATACGTTCTATTTTGATACTTCCTTGAAAAAAGGCATTTATCAACTGAATTACAGCACCAATATAGTCAACTATCGCTACAAAGGCGAATATACCGACTACTTCAATACCCAAGAAGACTTTAAAAAAGCATTTGGAGAAGATTCTGAAATTTATAAACAGCATTGCACGCCAAGCTGCGACCTTTACGAACCGGTTTATACCAAATCCGGTAAAAAGCATGCGGTAAACCATTCGGTGGCATTAAACATCAATGTCAACGACTACTTTATGCCGTTTATCAGCTATTCGCGTACGCATAGAATGCCAAATATTCAAGAAATGTATTTTTCACAAATCGGCGACTCGGGCGTCAATACCGCCCTTAAGCCGGAACAGGCCAATACTTACCAAATAGGCTTCAATACCTTCAAAAAAGGGATTTTCAAGCCGGATGATGTATTGGGTTTCAAACTGGTCGCCTATCGCAGCAGGATAAACAACTATATTCACAATGTTTATGGCAAATGGTGGGATTTGGATAAAGCACCCAGCTGGGTAACCAGTACCGGCCTGCAATACTCTATCCAGCATCGAAACTATGCCAAACCTGTCCATAAAAATGGTTTGGAAGTGGAAATGAACTATGATTTTGGCCGCTTTTTTTCAACCCTGTCTTACGCATATCAAAAAACCAACCAGCCGACCAATTATAGCGATGCCAGCGAGTCGCCCCGTAACTCTTCTAAAGAAGACCAGATCAAACAAGGTTACGGCTTAAGCAAAATTTCCCGCCTGCCCCGAGATTACGGGCGGTTTGAATTGGGTTCCCGCTGGTTAGGCAACAAATTGACCATCGGCGGCATTATGCGCTATTACGGCAAAAGTACACGGGCGACGACTGAGGAAGAATTTGTTGACGGTACAACCGGTGCCAACACCTACTCTTCACACCAAATGGGCAGAAGGGCGATCAAAAAAACAGAAAGCATCAACAGACAGCCGCTGATTTTTGATTTCTATGCCAATTACGAACCGAAGAAAAACCTTATCCTTCGTTTCGACATTCAAAATGCGTTCAATAAGCGCTATATCGATCCTTTGGATGCCGCAAACGATGCCGCAACTCAGCGCTATTTCAGCGTATTTGAAAGAAAAGGCGGTTTAGATGACGAAGAAGTCGAATGTGATGCCAACGGTTTATGCAATGGCAAATATGGCGGCACGACACGCTCCGTCCTGAATAACTATGCGCGTGGCAGGACTTTGCTGTTTACCATCAGTTATAAGTTCTAAACCTAACCGAGACCTTTGCAAAATTCCCCAAAATCCCCTAAATTCCCACCAAGACATTTAGGGGATTTCTCATGAGCACC
>CAUOMQ010000209.1:0-2862 GCA_963456805.1 uncultured Neisseria sp.
CTCTTTGAGCTAAGGCGAGGCAACGCCGTACTGGTTTAAAGTTAATCCACTATAGGTCGTCTGAAACGCTGAAAAAGCAGTTTCAGACGACCTTCGGATTATCTGTTTGATAGATTGAAATCAACATATCGGCGGCCATTCCGCCGCAGGCATATTGAGTGCGTCATTGCATTCAAACCCACTCAATCAAGATTAAAAAACCAACCGATACACCAAACAAAAAATGAAACCGTCCCTTCCCATCCGCTCACTTCTTTTAAGCTGTGTGTTCGCCGCAGCAAGCGCAAACAGCCTTGCCGCCGCAACCGTCATTACTTCTCCGGACAAACAGTTCAGCGTCAGAAAAGTCTGCAACCATAAAACTCAAGAATGCTCTTTCTTTGCAAGCAAAAAAGCCATTGCAAAAAATCTTCCCGAAGACAGGACAAGCTATAAATGGCTTGGCAATACCCTTGCATTGAAAGTCAGTCTTGGATCGTATGTTTCCTACACCACCTTCGCCGACCGTACCCACAAGCCCCATACGCTTTCCTCTGTCATCGCCACCGACAGCAAAACGCAATGCGCCGTGACCGCAGATAATCAAGGCGTGTCTTTCTACTCGCTGTTTCATGAAAAACCAGTCAAATTCATTTCCGCAAAAGACAAAAAATTCGGCTTCATCCAAGATGTCGCCACGTTGGAATCCGTCGTCAAGGCAGAATTCAAAGGCAGGAAAGTCCACATGACGTATATGAACAAAGCCGAACGCGATGTCTCGGTCGTTTTGGACAATCCGTGTGTGAAATGATGTGCCAAGTTTGATGGACAAGGTCGTCTGAAAAGATGCCGTTCATTCAAAAACGAAGCAGCCCGAAATCTGACTGAAAAAAGGTTTCGGGCTGTTTGCGCCTGTTTGGCAAGCCGAAGCGGGTAGGGTGCAAGGCGTGCCGGTTGGGCGGATTGTTTCTTTTAGCGTTTGGGCGAGAGCTGGTCCACCAAGCCGCCGTCGGCAAAATATTTCTTCATGATTTCCGGCCATGTGCCGAATTTTTCATTCGGATTGAACGTTTCGATATCTGGGAAATCAGCTTTGTGTGCGGCGAGGACTTCGCTGTCGCGCGGACGCAGATACAATTTGGCGGCAAGCTCTTGGGCGGGTTTGCTCCAAAGGTAGGACAGATATTCCTGCGCCGCCTGCTGCGTACCTTTTTTATCCGCCACGCTGTCCACGACGGCAACCGGCGTTTCCGACAAAATCGTGTAGCTCGGATAAACAATCTCAAATTGATCTTGAGTCAGTTTTTTGCTGACATGATTCGCCTCGTTTTCAAAAGTAATCAAAACATCGCCGATATTGCGCTGACTGAACGTCGTCGTTGCCGCCCTGCCGCCGCTTTCAAATACCGGCGTGTTTTTCAACAAAGCAGCGACAAATTCCTTGGTTTTGCCTTCATCTCCGCCAAACGCCTTCAAACCGTAGCCGTATGCGCCCAAAAAGGCATAGCGGCCGTTGCCCGTGGTTTTCGGGTTGGCGAGTACGATTTTTACCCCGTCTTTGGTCAAATCGTTCCAATCCTTGATTTGCTTCGGATTGCCTTTGCGGACGAGGAAAACTGTCGTACTGGTATAAGGCACGGCTTGGTCGGGCAGGCGTTTTGCCCAGTCGGATTTGACCAAGCCTTTTTGTTCGAGCAGCTCGATGTCGGAAGTCTGATTCATGGTCACTACGTCCGCCGCCAAACCGTTCGCCACAGATAAAGCCTGCTTGCTGGAGCCGCCGTGAGACTGCTGGATTTCAATAGACTCGCCATGATGCTTTGCCTGATATTCTTTAATAAATAACGGGTTATATTCTTTGTAAAAATCCCGTGCCACATCATAAGACACATTTAAAAGCGTAATGCCCTTGCCGTTTGCCGCCGGCGCAGCCGCCTTGTCGGCAGCCTGTTCGGACTTGGGCGAGCAGGCGGAAAGGGCAAGGACGGCAGCCAGCGACAGTATGCGGATATTCATTCGACACTCCTGAAAAATTCGGAAAACAATTCGCCCGATTCATTGCCGATAAGGACGTAACGCACAAAGCATGAACAGGCAGTGATTACAAAGCACTTTATCTCGAAAGAATAAAAAGCGGAAATAATGTTTGCTTCGGCGGATATCAATTTTGGTTATAAGGTCGTCTGAAAAGCAGGTTTCATTTTCAGACGACCGCCGCCGAGACGGAATCTTGTTTTGCTTATAGTGGATTAACTTTAAACCAGTACGGCGTTACCTCGCCTTGTTCTGATTTAAAGTTAATCCACTATATCCGGCGAAAACGTAAAAAAAGGTCGTCTGAAAACGGCTGATTCGGTTCTATATGAACCGGAATCCGTTTTCAGACGACCTTTTCGCAAGCAATCACAAAGCCGCGTCGTATCCGCCGTCTTCCACCGCGTCAATCAACGCCGCAGCATTGGTTTTCGCCGGATCAAATTCAATAACGGCATTTTTGTTTTCCAAACTGACTTCGGCTTTGGCTACGCCGTCGATGCCGGTCAAAATGCGGGTAACACTTTTGACGCAACCGCCGCAAGTCATCCCGTCGATATGAAGCGTGAGGGTTTCCATAGGGTTTCCTTTCTGTGGGCAAATATCGTGAAATCCGACAAACCGCTGCAACACTTCAACGCAGACGATGCGCCCAAATGTCGAAACACAAATGCTTGTAGGATTTCATCCTAGATTGTAGAAAATATCCAAGACCGTACTGTAAACCCTCAAGAGGCAAAGTCAAGCGGGTCGTCTGAAAAAAGCCGCACGCTGCCGCCGTGCCGCAGCGGCAGGCAAATATAGTGGATTAACTTTAAACCAGTACGGCGTTGCCTCGCCTTAGCTCAA
>CAUOMQ010000210.1:0-2851 GCA_963456805.1 uncultured Neisseria sp.
AAATTACCCTTGGAAAACAGGGTAAGAAAGAAAATAACACCTTAAAAAACGAATTTTGTTTCAGATAGAAAAACGTGTTTCAGGACAATCCATAACGGATAATGCCAAGGTCGTCTGAACCCTGTTTTCAGTTTTCAGACGACCTCGACCATGTAATCTTCCGGCAAATTACCATATAATTGTTATACTATGCCCCCAAATCATCTCCAACAACACACACCCTTAAAGGACACCAATGAAAGCCTACCTCGATTTAATGCGTCACGTTCTCGAAAACGGTACCGATAAATCCGACCGTACCGGTACAGGCACTCGTTCGGTGTTCGGCTATCAAATGCGCTTCGATCTGAGTCAAGGCTTTCCGCTGCTGACCACCAAAAAGCTGCACCTGCGCTCGATTATCCATGAGCTGCTTTGGTTTCTCAAAGGCGATACCAACATCAAATATTTGAAAGATAATAATGTTTCCATTTGGGACGAATGGGCGGACGAAAACGGCGACTTGGGACCTGTGTACGGCTACCAATGGCGCAGTTGGCCTGCGCCCGACGGCCGCCATATCGACCAAATTGCCAACGTCGTGGAGCAAATCAAGAAAAACCCCGATTCCCGCCGTCTGATTGTGTCGGCATGGAATCCCGCGCTGGTGGATGAAATGGCATTGCCGCCTTGCCATGCGCTGTTTCAGTTTTACGTTGCCAACGGCAAATTGTCCTGCCAGCTTTACCAACGCAGCGCAGACATTTTCCTCGGCGTACCGTTCAACATTGCCAGTTACGCGCTGTTGACCATGATGATTGCCCAAATCTGCGGGTTGGAGGCGGGCGAATTTATCCATACCTTGGGTGATGCGCATCTGTACAGCAACCATTTTGAACAGGCAAAACTGCAATTGAGCCGCGACCCCCGCACGCTGCCGGTGATGAAAATCAATCGGGAAGTCAAAGACTTGTTTGCATTTAAGTTTGAAGATTTCGAGTTGGAAGGTTACGACCCGCATCCGCACATCAAGGCTGCCGTAGCAGTGTAGGATGGAAAATAGCTAAAAGGTCGTCTGAAACTTTTTTCAGACGACCTTTTTGTTGGTTTGCTTCACACTTCGATTTTATTGGGTGTGAAGGTTTCCCATTTGTTGCAGGCAGGGCAGTGCCAGAAGAAGACTTGGGATTTGAAGTGGCAGTTGCGGCAGCGGTACATGACGCTGCGTTGGAGTTGGCGGCCGATGACGGAGCGCATCATGTCGGCATCGGCTTTCCATGCGGGATTCATGTCGCTGATTTTCAAACCGAGCAGGCGGTATACGCCGTTGAGGTCGGGTTTTTGACGCACGAGGTCGATGGCAAGTTGGGCGGCTTCGCTTTCGCCTTTGAGCAGCAGGGCTTTTTCGTAAATGACGTTGATGAGGTCTAAATCGGGGAAAGTCTGCATGTAGCCGATGAGCCGGTTTAACCCTTCTTCCTGTTTGCCTTGGGCGGCGTAGGCTTCGTAGAGTTTTTCGCCGACCATGCTCAGGTAGGCATGGTTTTGCTGTTCGATGGCGCCGTATGCCTCGACAGCGGCGGGGAAATTGCCCTGTTTGGTTTCGATGTCGCCCAAAATCATGTTGGCACGGGCGCATTTTTTGTTGGCGTCCAAGGCTTTTTGGACGTTGTAACGGGCGGCGTCAAGATTGGATTTGAACAGCGCGGTTTGGGCAAGTTCGCAATAAAACTGTGCAATTTCAAATTGGTAGGTTTGCTCGTCGTGGCTGAGGAGCTGCGCGGTTTCGATGGCTTTTTCCCAGTCGCGGTCTTGCTGGTAGATGCTGAGCAGGTGCTGACGGGCTTCGCGCGCCATGTTGCCTTCCTGCAAGCCGATGAAGATTTGTTCGGCGCGGTCAACCAAGCCTGCGCTTTGGTAGTTTTGCGCGAGTTCGAACAACACCCGCGCGCGTTTTTCGTTGACGGTATCGGGCGAGTCGAGCAGGGCTTGGTGCATATTGATGGCTTTGTCGTTTTCGCCGCGCTGACGGTAGAGTTTGCCCAAGGTCAGGTTGAGGTCGTAAGACTGCGGCTGCTGGTCGATGACTTCCGCCAGTTCGCGGGCGGCACGGCCGCTGTTGCGGTCAACCAATGCGTCCAGACTTTTGTAAAAGCCGGCAGGCACACTTTTCGCCTGTTTCAACACGGTTTTCATGTCGATACGGGCGGCAAACCAGCCCATGGCGAAGAAGACGGGCAAAAGGGTAATGGGCAGGAGGATGACCCACAATTCGTTGTCCATGTGATTCCTTTTTTAAGGCTTGGGCGTTTGTACGGGTTGTTTGGCAGAGGCAGTCGTTTGCGGCGTGGGTTGCTGCGGTACGGGTGCGGCAAGGTCTTTTTCGCTCAAATGCGCGTGTTTTTTGACTTCGGCACGCAGGCGGTTGTTTTCGCTGCGCAGCGCCAAAAGTCTGCCGAACAGGGCAAACATGCCGAACACGATGCCGATGACAAACGCACCGAAGAGGACGACAATCAGCGGTAAATCGGCTTTCTGACCGGGCAGGTAGTGGAAGGCGACGCTATCGGTATTGATGACGGCGAGCAGTAAAAACAATAATAAAATGATGACTTTGATAATGGTGTAAATCAGTTTCATGGATGTCTCCGGCGGTATGCCTGTCGGAAAGTTTTGAAAAGGTCGTCTGAAAATTCGGTAGGGTGGTCGATAGGGATTCCGTTTCTGAATCCGTTTGCCGCAGATGTGGCTTAGTTTAAACGATTTGGATTGTTTCGGATAGGATGTGCGGCAGTTTTCAGACGACCTTAGGCTTCATTATATAGTGGATTAACTTTAAACCAGTACGGCGTTGCCTCGCCTTAGCTCAAAG
>CAUOMQ010000211.1:0-2838 GCA_963456805.1 uncultured Neisseria sp.
AGTGAATCGGTTCCGTACTATCTGTACTGTCTGCGGCTTCGTCGCCTTGTCCTGGATTTAGTTAATCTAATATATCGTCGGGTCGGCTGATTATTTGCCGGCTTCGGCGATGTTTTTGGCGGCGGTCGTCGCGCTGGCGGTCAGACCGGACATGCCAATCAGGGAGGCGGCTGCCAATTTAATTAAGTTTTTCATGGTCATCTCTCTTTCTTTTGTTCCCGCCGCCGAACTGGGCGGTCTGCGGTTCGCACTTGTGTCGGCATCTGATGCCGGAATCGGTTGAAAGCCGAAAGCCGCTCCGCCGCGGGCGGGAAGGTTGTTTGTGGGGTTTGGGAAGCGTTTAAAATATTTCGTTTGTTTTCAAATTATTTTTTTGCAGCGGTTTCGATATTGCGGGCAACCATAGAGGCTGAAGCGATAACACCGGCCATACCGATTAAAGAGGCTGCGGCCAAGGTCAATAAATTTTTCATTTAGGGTAATCCTTTTACATATTAATCAAATGTTATTTAACAACATCTGTGTCCGTCGTCGGCGTGTCTGCCATATCGACAGGTGTCATGATACCGCCTAAATCGATAAATTATACATTTTTTTAGTAAAGAAATATGCGGTAAAAATGCCTTAATGTAATTATTTTGATAAATTATTTTTATTTTTGAAAATGACACCGATGTCTTGAAGAATGACACCGATGTCTTAGTTACAAGCCGATTACAAATTGTTTATTTTAGAATAGATGCTCTCGGATTTTTTGTTGCCAAATTACATCATTTTAGAAAATTTTTAAATTTTCTTTTTATTTTTCAATTAGATAAAAAACAACACTTTTCCGTTTGGCTTTTGGGTTTTTAGCCTCAGACTATAATTGCCATTGCCATTTTTTAAATGATCTATCTATTTTTGGCAAAAACAGGTCGTCTGAAACCAAAATCTCTGCCCGACAAACCTGAATCCGCTGTTTTCTTGTGATATCGCTCATTAAATATAGTGGATTAACTTTAAATCAGGACAAGGCGACGAAGCCGCAGACAGTACAGATAGTACGGAACCGATTCACTTGGTGCTTCAGCACCTTAGAGAATCGTTCTCTTTGAGCTAAGGCAAGGCAACGCCGTACTGGTTTAAAGTTAATCCACTATACTCAAGCGCGCAGCGAGCTTGTCCTACAAACATGCTATATTGCCGTTTTTGCTTTTTCCGTTTTCAGACGACCTATGAATGTCCCGCTCCTCCTGACCGCCGCGCTTTCCTTTTTGTCCGGCGCGCTCATCACTTGGCTGCTCGCCCGAAATAAGGCGCAGACGCAGCAGTTTGCCCTGATGCAATCGCTTGCCGAGTGCCGCCAGCATCTTGAATTTTCCGAACAAAATCAGGCGCAAACCGCATCCGAGCTTGCCGATGCGCGTTATCACGTCCAAGATTTGCAGGGCGAGTTGCAGGAATTGGGCAACCGCTTTGCCGCCGCCGAACGCCAAATCGGCTACCTTCAAGAGCGCGAACAGGAAGCAGGTCGTCTGAAACAAGATTACGCCGAGCTTCAGGAAAACGCGCACAACCTGCACGTCCGCAACGAACGCCTCCACATCCAGCTCGAACAGGAACGCCTCGCCGCCGACGAAAAGCTCAAGCTCCTTGCCGAAGCCCGCCAAAGCTTGGGCGACCAGTTTCAAAACCTCGCCAACACCATTTTGGAAGAGAAAAGCCGCCGCTTCACCGAGCAAAACCGCGACCATCTCAGCCAACTGCTGACCCCGCTCAACGAACGCATCCACGGCTTCAGCGAGCTGGTTCAGCAAACCTACGAAAAAGAAGCGCGCGAACGGCTGACCCTCGAAAACGAACTCAAACGCCTGCAAACCCTCAACACCCAACTGCACAGCGACGCCAAAGCCCTCACCGACGCGCTCACCGGCACGCAAAACAAAACCCAAGGCAACTGGGGCGAGATGATTTTGGAAAGCGTTTTGGAACATTCCGGCCTGCAAAAAGGACGCGAATACACCGTCCAAGCCGCTGCCGTCCGCCAAGAAGAAGACGGCGCGCGCCGCCTCCAGCCCGACATCCTCGTCAACCTGCCCGAAGGCAAGCAAATCGTCATCGACTCCAAAGTCTCGCTGACCGCCTACGTCCGCTACACCCAAGCCGCCGACGCTGAAACCGCCGAGCGCGAACTCGCCGCCCACGTCGCCAGCATCCGCGCCCACATCCGCAGCCTGTCGCAAAAAGACTATACCGACCTCGAAGGCGTGCGCACGCTGGACTTCGTGTTTATGTTCATCCCCGTCGAACCCGCCTACCTGCTCGCCCTGCAACACGATGCCGCCCTGTTCCAAGAATGTTTCGACAAACGCATCATGCCGGTCGGCCCGAGTACACTGCTCGCCACCCTGCGCACCGTCGCCCACATCTGGCGCAACGAACAGCAAAACCAAAACGCCCTCGCCATTGCGGCAGAAGGCGGCAGGCTTTACGACAAATTCACCGGCTTCATCCAAACGCTCGAGGCCGTCGGCAAGAACATCGACCAAGCGCAAAGCCAGTTCCAACAAGCCTACAAACAGCTCTCGCAAGGACGCGGCAACCTCGTCAGCCGCGCCGAAAAACTGCGCGCGCTGGGCGTCAAAACCACCAAACGCCTGCAACGCGATTTGGTGGAAAACGCCCAAGAATCTGCTTTGCAGGATAAGGGTTTGCCGGAAGGGGAAGAAGATTGACGGTTTCTTCGTCGTCGGGTTTCAGACGACGTATCAAAGACAAAAAGGACGCATGATGCGTCCTTTTATAGTGGGTTAACTTTAAACCAGTACGGCGTTGCCTCGCCTTAGCTCAAAGAGA
>CAUOMQ010000212.1:0-2802 GCA_963456805.1 uncultured Neisseria sp.
ATCTGTACTGTCTGCGGCTTCGTCGCCTTGTCCTGATTTAGTTAATCCACTATATGCTGGAGGAGACGGGAGGTTGATTGACGATATGGGAATAAGAAACTGAGATGACTGTGCAAAAAAGCGTCCGCATTTTGGGGATAGACCCCGGCAGTCGGGTGACCGGTTTCGGCATCATCGACGTATGCGGCAGGGAACATTTTTATGTAGCTTCAGGCTGTATCAAAACGCCGCCGAATGCGCCGTTGGCGGAGCGTATCGCCGTGATTGCGCGGCATATCAGGGAGATTGTGCAGCAATACCGCCCGCATCAGGCGGCGGTGGAGCAGGTGTTTGTCAATGTGAATCCGGCGGCTACGCTGATGCTGGGACAGGCGCGCGGGGCGGCATTGGCGGTGTTGGTGATGGAAGATTTGCCTGTGTTTGAATATACGGCGTTGCAGGTCAAGCAGGCGGTGGTTGGGAAGGGCAAGGCGGCGAAAGAGCAGGTGCAGCATATGGTGGTGCAGATGCTGTCGCTGTCGGGTACGCCGCAATCGGACGCCGCCGACGGACTCGCCATCGCACTGACACACGCTTTGCGCAATCACGGCTTGGCGGCGCAGTTGGGCAAGGGGCAGATGCAGGTGAAGCGGGGGCGTTTCCAATAAGACTCGACGCGGCATTGCTTCGGTATAGTGGATTAACTTTAAATCAGGACAAGGCGAGGCAACGCCGTACTGGTTTAAAGTCAATCCACTATAAAAAAGGTCGTCTGAAAGCCCCTTAATCTTTCAGACGACCTTTGGTTTTCCCGATCTGTATTGTTTTTGCTCGGTGTTTATTGCAGGGTGAAGCCTGCTTTGAATTCCAGCTTCGGTACGCCGACGATAAAGCGTTCGCCGATGCTGTCTTCAAACTCGTATGCGCCTTCGATGCTGCCCCATGGGGTGCAGAGTTGGGAGCCGCTATTGTATTCATACGCCTCGCCCGGATAGAGGACCGGCTGTTCTTCAATCAGACCGGAATGGCCTACCGGCTCGGTTGCTCCGTGTCCGTCGGTGATTTCCCAGAAACGCTGGCGCAGCGTGATGACATCGTTGCTGCGGTTGCAGATGGTAATCACATAGTTGAAGGCATAGCGGTCGCGATAAACATCGCTTTGACCCGCAACGTAGCGTGGTTGAACATTGATTTCGATTTCGTTCATTTTTGTTGTCCCGTAATAGTGTTTTTTGTTTGCACCGATTTTTTCGATGCGTTTGAAGTCTTATGGCTTCGAATAAGTGTGTTGAAAAAATCAGATAATCCAGGCGGCAATGCCTAAAACTATCAAGGTCATGATGGCGGCGATGATGTCGTCCAGCATGATGCCGAATCCGCCGTGCACATGCCGGTCAAACCATTTGATCGGCCAAGGTTTGATGGAATCAAACAGGCGGAACAGAATAAATGCCGCCAGCCACCAATTCCATTTAAACGGCGCAAAAGCCAGAATCAGAAGCATCGCTACCATTTCGTCCCAAACGATACCGCCGTAGTCTTGGATGCCGAGTGTTTTTTCGGTGTGGTTGCAAATGCGGATGCCCCACATAAACAGGGCGACACACAAAAAAGCCAGAATCCAGCCATCGATACCGATTAAAACCAAGAGAAATGCTATCGGCAGCGCCGCCATCGTTCCGAATGTGCCGGGTGCGACGGGCGCGAGGCCACTGCCGAATCCGAATGCCAACAGGCATAACGGGCGCTGCTTCAACCAGTCGAAAGTAGGTTTAAATTCAGCCAAAGTGATCAAATCCTAATGAAGTCAGTTTTAATTCGCCGCCATTGGAATCTATTATTTTCAGACGACCTGTATTATTTATTTTCCCGATGGGCGTTACTGCTACGCCGCATTGTCCGGCTATTGTCTGAATCTCGCTGCGCCGGCATTCGGGGGCGGTGAAAACCAGTTCGTAATCATCGCCGCCTGCCAGTGCGCAGGAGAGCCAGCTTTCGTGCGGTAAGACGTTTTTCAATTCTTCTAAAACCGGCAGCGCATTTGCCGAAATTTCCGCTCCGACCGATGACGCAGTCAAAATGTGACCGAGGTCTTGTGCCAGCCCGTCCGAAATATCTTGAGCGGCATGGGCAATGGGCAAAAGCGCCTGTCCCAATCCCACTCTAGGCTCCGGACGGAGCAGCCTTTCATGGCAGCGGTCGAACAAATCGGGTGGTAGTGTGTGTGTGTTCAGGCGGCAGTTTAAAGCGGCTGCTGCTGATCCGATTTGTCCCGATACCCAAATATCGTCGCCGTCTTTCGCGGCATCGCGCCGTAGGGCTTGTCCTTGCGGAAGCTCGCCGATAATGGTGACGTTGAATACCAAATCGCCTTTGGTCGTGTCGCCGCCGATCAGGGTAATGCCGAAGCGCTGCGCCAAACTGAAAAAGCTGTCACAAAAACGTTTCAGCCAATTTTCGTCCAATTCGGGCAATCCGGCACTCAATAACACCCATTTCGGGGTTGCGCCCATCGCGGCCATATCGGATATATTGACAGCTAGCATTTTCCATGCCAAATCTTCCGGAGCGGTGTCAGAAAAAAAATGTCTGTCTTTTAACAGCATGTCCGCGCTAAAACATAAATCAAATCCGTGACTTGGACGGATAATCGCGGCGTCGTCGCCAATGCCCAAAATCAAACCGCTGCTTTTCTGTTTTTGCAAATATTGTCTGATAAAGTCAAATTCCGTCATATATTGCACACAAAGTGGTAAAGAATGTTATCAATCGATTTGGAATTTTTGATAGACGAATAATGTATATTTATACAATATATATGTT
>CAUOMQ010000213.1:0-2720 GCA_963456805.1 uncultured Neisseria sp.
TTGAGCTAAGGCGAGGCAACGCCGTACTGGTTTAAAGTTAATCCACTATAAAAGGCGTCTTAACATTTATCTCTATAAGCAGGTTTGTTACAATTTCGGGAAAATTTTAGTGGAACCGCAAAATGCTGATGAACTCATCCGCCATCCTCCCGCCCGCCATGCTCGGCATCCTCGGCGGCGGACAATTAGGCAGAATGTTTACCGTTGCCGCCAAAACCATGGGCTACAAAGTAACCGTACTCGACCCCGATCCGAACGCGCCGGCGGCGGAATTTGCCGACCGCCATTTGTGCGCGCCGTTTGACGACCCTGCCGCTTTGGACGAATTGGCAAAATGCGCGGCGGTTACTACTGAATTTGAAAACGTCAATGCCGACGCGATGCGCTTTCTGGCAAAGCATACCAACGTTTCCCCCAGCGGCGACTGCGTTGCCATCGCGCAAAACCGTATTCAGGAAAAAGCGTGGATACGCAAAGCAGGATTGCAAACCGCGCCGTATCAAGCGGTTTGCCGTTCAGACGACATCAGCGAAGCAAGCGCGCAATTCCTGCCCGGCATCCTGAAAACGGCTACGTTGGGCTACGACGGCAAAGGTCAAATCCGCGTCAAAACGGTGGACGAACTCAAAGCCGCGTTTGCCGAACACGGCAGTGTGGATTGCGTTTTAGAAAAAATGGTGGATTTGCGCGGCGAGATTTCCGTTATCGTATGTCGTCTGAACCATGAAAACGTTCAAACCTTCGACACCGCCGAAAATATCCACGAAAACGGTATCTTGGCTTATTCCATCGTCCCCGCGCGACTGAGTGCCGACGTGCAACAACAGGCGCGGCAGATGGCGAAACGCTTGGCGGACGAATTGGATTATGTTGGCGTGTTGGCGGTGGAAATGTTCGTCGTCGGCGACACGCATGAATTGGTTGTCAATGAAATCGCCCCGCGCCCGCACAATTCCGGCCACCATACGCTGGATGCCTGCGCCGCAGACCAGTTCCAGCAGCAGGTACGCATTATGTGCAACCTGCCGCCCGCCGATACCAAGCTGCTTTCTTCATGCTGCATGGCGAATATTTTGGGCGACGTTTGGCAGGAAGACGGCGGCGAACCGAATTGGCTGCCGTTGCAAAGCCATCCGAACGCGCACCTGCACCTTTACGGCAAAAAAGCCGCGCGGAAAGGGCGCAAAATGGGGCATTTCACCGTTTTGTCCGCCGATGCCGACACTGCGTTTGATGCAGCGGGAAAATTACATCAAAGCCTTTGAATATAAATAATATCGGAAACAGCGTTCAGACGACCCTCTGTCTGTTTATGAAGAAAACGTCGTCTGAACACGCATTACAATACATCTTACAACACATCTTGCCATGAGCCTTCTGACCATACTCCGTCCCGCAGTCGCGCAAGACTGCCAAGCCATACACAATGCCCATCTGCACGCCGTCCAATATACCTGCATCCGCAGTTACGACGATAAAGTATTGCATGCGTGGGAAGCCCTGCTCGATATCGACAGCTACCTCGAAACCATTTCCGATCCCGGCAAAGCCTTTTGGGTGGTGGAATACAGGGGGACCATACAGGGTTTTTTCCAAGTAGACTTCAAAGAAGCCCAATTGGATGCGCTCTATGTCCATCCCTTCGTTCATAATCACGGCTTGGGTACAGCCTTGCTGCGCCGTGCCGAAGAACTTGCCCATCAGGCGGGTTTGAGCTTTTTGAAACTGTACGCCTCGCTCAATTCCGTTCCTTTCTACCGCTTGAACCACTACGAATCTTTGGGTTCTGCCGTATTGCAGTTGAACAAAGACGTCAAGGTCAAGTGCGAACTGATGCGCAAATATCTATAAGCCGTTTTCAGACGACCTGTACACGGAGTGCAGAGGTCGTCTGAAAATGTGTTTTTCATGTTCAACCTCAAAATATCCCCATGATGAAAACAGATTTCCAATCCGCCTTGAAAGCATTAGGCAAGCAAGCCAAAAAAGAAGCCGAAGCGCGGGCGCAGGAGCAAGCCTTGGCGAAGAAGCGCGAGGAAGAGAATATCGATTTCGCTAAAGCCGTAGGCGCAGTAACGCCGCTGAAAACCGCGCCGCGCTATGAAGCACCGCGTGATAAAACGCCCATCAAACCCCGTCCGAAAGAACAGGAAAGTTTGGCAGCCGAAGATTATTTTTATGTTGGCAGCGGCGCTTCTTGGGATGAACCGCCCGCTTCGTTTAGTAAAAACGGACAAGGCAAGAATGACTTGCAACGTCTGCGCAACGGGCATTACCCCGTAGTCGCCGATGTCGATTTGCACGGCTACACGCAGGAAGAGGCACAACAGGTTTTAAACGAATTTATCGAATTTACCCAAAAGCGTGGCGTATGCGCCGAAATCATCCACGGCAGCGGTTTGGGATCGTCAGGCTACAAACCTGTTTTAAAAAACATGACGCGCCGCTGGCTGATGCAGCACCCCGATGTATTGGCTTATATCGAGCCGAGGGAAGGCAATGACGGCGCTGTACGCATTTTGTTGAAGCGCAGGCGCAGGGAAGAAGAATAGTTTGTGCTGGATTGATTGGGCTGAGGCAATATTGTCTTGAGTGCAATCTGAGAACCATGTCAAAGGTCGTCTGAAACTGGGATTAGGTTTTCAGACGACCTTTTCGATTTTGGCAAATATAGTGGATTAACTTTAAATCAGGACAAGGCGACGAAGCCGCAGACAGTA
>CAUOMQ010000214.1:0-2677 GCA_963456805.1 uncultured Neisseria sp.
CCGGAGCGCCCCACGCAAAGCAAGAAAGAGGGGGGAGACGGCGGGGCGGAAGGCAGCTTGGCGGAAACGGTACGCAAACTCAAAGCGGCAAAAGTCGGCGGCAAAACGGTTCAAAAACAATTAAATACGACCAATGTTACCGCCGTTTTGACCGCGCACCCGACCGAAGTGCAACGCCAAACCGTGTTGAATTTCAACCGCCGCATCCGCGCCCTCCTGCCCCGTCGCGAACGCTGCACCCATGCCGACGCGCTGGCGGAATTGCGCCGTGAAATCGACACCGTGTTGCTCAGCCTGTGGCAGACCAGCGAGACGCGCCACCACAAATTAAGCGTTCACGACGAAATCAACAACGGTGTATCCATTTTCCCGATGAGCTTTTTTGAGGCGCTGCCGAAACTTTATCGCGGTATGGAACGCGAGTTTCAGACGGCCTATCCCGATGTCGTCATCCCCGACATCCTGAAAATCGGCGGCTGGATAGGCGGCGACCGCGACGGCAATCCGTTTGTCTCCGCCGAGACCCTGCGTTTCGCTTTCGGCCGCCATGCCGACGCCGTGTTCCGTTTTTACCGCGGCGAACTCGATAAACTCTACCGCGAGCTGCCGCTTTCTGTCCGCCGCGTCAAAGTCAACGACGACGTGATGGCGTTGTCCGACGAATCGCCCGACGAAGAAATCGCCCGCACCGAAGAGCCGTACCGCCGCGCCATCGCCTACATCATGGCGCGCGTGATGGGCAAAGCCCGCTCGCTCGGTTTGGGCATGGGCTGCAAATTCGGCTTCATGATGCCTTACGCCTCCGCGCAAGAATTTTCAGACGACCTCCACAAGCTGCAACGCTCCCTGCGCGACAACGGCAGCGCGCTTTTGGGCGAAGGCAGGCTCGCCGACCTGATCCGCTCCGTGTCCGTGTTCGGCTTCCACATGATGCCGCTCGACTTGCGCCAACACGCGGAAAAACACGCCGATGTCGTCGCCGAACTCTTCAAACACGCCGGTTTGGAAGACTACGGCAGCCTTTCCGAAACGGAAAAACAGAAAGTCCTGCTGCGCGAGCTGAAACACCAGCGGCCGCTGTCCAGCCCGTTCATCACTTACAGCGAACACACCCGCCGCGAGATGGCGATTTTCAACGAAGCGCGCAACATCAAAGACGAATTCGGTGAAAACGCCGTTACCCAAAGCATCATCTCCAACTGCGAACAGCCCAGCGACCTGCTCGCCCTCGCGCTGCTGCTTAAAGAAAGCGGTCTGTTGACAGTTGAAAACGGCAAACCGCAAAGCCGCATCAACATCGTCCCCCTCTTCGAAACCATCGAAGCCCTCGAAAACGCCTGCCCCGTCATGGAAACCATGTTCAGCAACGAATGGTACCGCGAGCTGCTGCAAAGCCGCGACAACATTCAGGAAATCATGCTCGGCTATTCCGATTCCAATAAAGATGGCGGCTACGTGACCAGCTCTTGGTGTCTCTATCAGGCGGAATTGGGTTTGGTCGAACTCTTCAAAAAATACGATGTCCGTATGCGCCTCTTCCACGGCCGCGGCGGCAGCGTCGGACGCGGCGGCGGCCCGTCTTACCAAGCCATCCTCGCCCAACCGGCGGGCAGCGTTGCCGGACAAATCCGCATCACCGAGCAAGGCGAAGTCATCACCGCCAAATACGCCGACCCCGGCAACGCCGTGCGCAACCTCGAAACCCTCGTTGCCGCCACGCTCGAAGCCAGCCTGCTGCCCGATCAAAAAGACCCCGAACCCGCGCTCATGCAGGCATTGTCGGACGTATCGTTCAAATACTACCGCGAGCTGATTACCCACCCCGACTTCATCGACTATTTCCTGCAAACCAGCCCCATACAGGAAATCGCCACCCTCAACCTCGGCAGCCGTCCCGCCAGCCGCAAAACCTTGGCGCGGATACAGGATTTGCGCGCGATACCGTGGGTGTTCTCATGGATGCAAAACCGCCTCATGCTGCCCGCGTGGTACGGCTTCGGCAGCGCAGTGGAAAGCCTGTGCGAAGGCAAACCCGAAACCCTTGCCGCCCTGCAGGAACACGCGCACCACAACCCCTTCTTCCAAGCCATGCTCTCCAATATGGAACAAGTCATGGCGAAAACCGACATCACCCTCGCCGAAAACTACGCCGGCTTGAGCGAATCGCCCGAAAAAGCCGCCGTCATCTTCGGCATGATTAAGGAAGAATACCAACGCAGCCGCAAAGCCCTGCTCGACCTTTTGCAAACCGACGAACTCTTGCGCGACAACCGCAGCCTCGCCCGTTCGCTCGCCCTGCGGATTCCGTACCTGAACGCGCTCAACGGCCTGCAAGTCGCCATGCTCAAACGCCTGCGCAAAGACCCGCACGATCCGCACACCCTCCTGATGGTGCACCTGACCATCAACGGCGTGGCACAAGGTTTGCGCAATACAGGTTAAGGCAAGTACGAAAAAAGGTCGTCTGAAAACCGTTTCAGACGACCTTTAGACCAAGCGTAAACCGTAACGCGGGCTTTATCCGCGAAAACCCATACTGTTCTACTGCATCACTGTGTTTACAGGGATATGGCAGCCGCTTCGGCGTTGCGGATGATCGACGTACTGACATACCTTAGCGCGATATAGTGGATTAAATTTAAATCAGGACAAGGCGACGAAGCCGCAGACAGTACAG
>CAUOMQ010000215.1:0-2602 GCA_963456805.1 uncultured Neisseria sp.
TCGTCGGCAGCGTCAGATGTGTATAAGGGCCAGGCCACCGCCCCGCCGTCAAAGGCGGCTACGCCCCCGTCGCCCCGATTGATGCCGGACAAGACCTGCGCTCCGCCATGGTGAACATTTTAGAAGAACTCGGCATCGAAGTCGAAGTCCACCACGCCGAAGTCGGCACCGGCAGCCAAATGGAAATCGGCACGCGTTTCGCCACCTTGGTCAAACGTGCCGACCAAACCCAAGACATGAAATACGTTATCCAAAACGTCGCCCACAATTTCGGCAAAACCGCCACCTTCATGCCCAAACCCATCATGGGCGACAACGGCAGCGGCATGCACGTCCACCAATCCATCTGGAAAGACGGTCAAAACCTGTTCGCAGGCGACGGCTACGCCGGCTTGAGCGACACCGCGCTCTACTACATCGGCGGCATCATCAAACACGCCAAAGCCCTGAACGCGATTACCAATCCGTCCACCAACTCCTACAAACGCCTCGTGCCGCACTTTGAAGCGCCGACCAAGCTCGCCTACTCTGCCAAAAACCGTTCCGCGTCCATCCGCATCCCGTCCGTGAACAGCAGCAAGGCACGCCGCATCGAAGCGCGTTTCCCCGACCCGACCGCCAACCCATACTTGGCGTTCGCCGCCCTGCTGATGGCGGGTTTGGACGGCATTCAAAACAAAATCCACCCGGGCGACCCAGCCGATAAAAACCTCTACGACCTGCCGCCGGAAGAAGACGCACTCGTCCCAACCGTCTGCGCCTCTTTGGAAGAAGCCCTCGCCGCCCTCAAAGCCGACCACGAATTCCTGCTGCGCGGCGGCGTGTTTAGCAAAGACTGGATTGACAGCTACATCGCCTTCAAAGAAGAAGACGTACGCCGCATCCGCATGGCGCCGCACCCGTTGGAATTTGAAATGTATTACAGCCTGTAATCCGCATTTCCTGTCGGACTAAATGAAAGGTCGTCTGAAAACCTTGAAACAAGGTTTTCAGACGACCTTTTTGATCGCTCAAAGCAAACCGTCAGAACGTTTTGCTGAATTCGACAAACATTCTGGTTTTGCCGTATTCGTAGTATTTGTCGTTGCTCCATGTTTTGTGGTGGGCGACGGTCAGGCGCGGGGTGATGCCTTTGAAGTGGAAAGCGCGGTGCCACACGGCGAGCGAAATATCCGCTTCTTTATCGCGGCGGTTTTCCTGACCGCTCAAAAGGCTGGGCGTTTGATAACGGCGTTGTGCCGCACTCAGCCGCAACATGGTGGACAGCCCTTTGCCCCATTCCTGCCCCCATGCGGTACGGAGGCTGTAACGGTCGAAGTTGTCCGATTTGTCTTCTTTATTGCGTTCCTGATAGATGTCGAAACCGCCGACCCAGTATTGGCGGGCGTTTCGGTAATAGACGACGGAATTGCTCAACAGGCGGTTGTTGTTGTCGGATTTGGCGCGGCGGGTGTTTTTCAGACGACCCATTTCAACGGCACTCAAGGTTTGCAGCTTAGGCTGCCACCAGCGGTTGATGTGCAGGCGCGCACCGCTGGAGTAGGTGTACGGGTCGTTGCCGTAGAAGCGGCGTTCGTGGAACGGGGTCAAGCCGATGTCGTTGCGCTGGTCGGCGTAGCCTGCGCCCACTGAGAAGCGGGTGGTCACGTCGTTATACTTAGTTCGTTCGGGGTAAATTTTGCCGTAGGTATCCGCTCCTGCCGTGGCGTACCAGCCTTTGGGCAGCGACCATTTTTTCTCTGCGCCGAGTTGGTAGTTGATGGCTGTGGCGTCGATAGGCTCGGGGAAAGTCCAGTTGCCGTATGTGCGGCGGCTGGGCGCTTGGTTGATGTTTTGTTCGCGGGTCACGCTCAATCCGGCGTTGAATTTCCACGAATCGCGCTCGCGCAATGCTTTGCGGTAGGATTCGATGCCTTTGACGAACGGCTCGGGCAGGTTGGCTTCTGTTTTTAGTTTGTCGAACTGGTCAGCGGCGGCTTCGTTTTGCTTGTCTTCAAACAAAGCGGTGGCAAGCTGCCAGCGGACGACGGGGGCATCGGGGGTTTCGGCGATAAATTGACGGTAATACCCGATGGCTTCTTTCATTTTGCCGTCGTTTTGGGCAACCAAGCCGTGCGCGTAGAGCGCCATGTTTTTATCGTGTCCCGGCCATTGTTCGTAAATCGGCAGGACGACTTTGATGCCCGCGATGTTGCGCGACACAACGGCGGAATACATGGCGCGGGAAAGCAATTGGGGATTGTCGAGCAGGGTTTTGGCATCGACGTTGACGACTTTTTCAGACGACGTTTCGGCAGCAGGCTTGGCCGTCGCTTCTTCGGCGGGGGCAGGTTCTGCCGTTTTGACCTGCAACTCGGGGGCAGGCTGGTTTTGAGGCTCGGACGGCACGTCGGCGGCTTCTGCTGCGGACACGGCGAGCAGGGAGAGGAGTAAGAGTGTTTTCATGATTTCGTAAGACGTTTGGGTTGCAATGGTGCATGAATCTGCGTTTTTTATTTGAGGCGAAACCATATCGGGCATTTGGGTGCTTTCGGGCATGGTTTTGCTTTATATAGTGGATTAACTTTAAACCAGTACGGCGTTGCCTCGCCTTGCCGTACTA
>CAUOMQ010000216.1:0-2570 GCA_963456805.1 uncultured Neisseria sp.
TAGTACGGAACCGATTCACTTGGTGCTTCAGCACCTTAGAGAATCGTTCTCTTTAAGCTAAGGCAAGGCAACGCCGTACTGGTTTAAAGTTAATCCACTATACCTTCGCTGCGGCAATTCACGCCCTCTCATTTGTTTTTAAACCATTACAGTAGGCAATCCCGCCCTGCTACGCAGGATTTGTTACAATGTGCCTTTCTTTTTGTACTGCTCATCCATTATGACTGATTCCCAACCAAGCACTATGCAGCGGATTTTTTCGCGCAATATGTTGATTTGTATTTTTACGGGCTTCACATCGGGGTTGCCGCTTTATTTCCTGATTAACCTGATTCCTGCTTGGCTGCGCACCGAAAACATCGACCTGAAAACCATCGGTCTGATGTCTTTAATCGGTCTGCCGTTTACTTGGAAATTTATCTGGTCGCCCGTAATGGATGCCGTGCGCCCGCCCTTTCTCGGCCGCCGACGCGGTTGGATGCTGGTTACGCAAATCGGTCTGCTGCTGACCCTTGCTGCCTACGCATTCCTCAATCCGCACCAACACCTGCCCATCATCGTCGGCCTCTCCGTTGCCGTTGCTTTTTTTTCCGCCAGTCAGGATATCGTACTGGACGCCTTCCGCCGAGAAATCCTATCGGACAAAGAACTGGGGCTAGGCAACTCCATCCATGTCAATGCCTACCGCGTCGCCGCCCTCGTCCCCGGCTCTTTGAGTCTGATTTTGGCCGACATTATGCCGTGGAACAGCGTCTTCCTCATTACCTCGCTATTCATGCTGCCCGGTCTATTGATGACGCTGCTTCTTGCCCAAGAACCAGACATGCCACCCACTGCACCGCGAACACTGACTCAAACCGTAGTTGAACCGTTTCAAGAATTTTTCTCTCGCAAAGGCACAAAACAAGCCATCTTGGTGCTGTTATTCATCTTCCTGTACAAACTCGGTGACAGCATGGCCACTGCACTGGCTACTCCGTTTTATCTCGACATGGGTTTCAGCAAAACCGACATCGGTCTGATTGCCAAAAACGCCGGTCTCTGGCCCGCCGTTATCGCCGGCATACTCGGCGGTATCTGGATGCTGAAACTCGGCGTCAACAAAGCCCTGTGGCTCTTCGGCGTCGTACAAATCGTTACTATCCTGGGCTTTGCCTGGCTGGCCGGCTTCGGCAAATTCGGTATCATTACCCTGACCGAAAAAACAATGCTCGCAGGCGTTATCAGCGCGGAGGCATTCGGTGTCGGATTGGGTACTGCCGCCTTTGTAGCCTACATGGCGCGCGAAACCAATCCAGCCTTTACCGCCACCCAACTTGCCCTGTTTACCAGCCTATCCGCCGTACCGCGCACGTTTATGAACGCGTCAGCAGGTTTTCTGATTGAAAAGATGGGCTATGTCAATTTCTTTTGGCTGTGTTTTATATTGGGGATTCCTGGGATGTTGCTGCTATTTAAAGTTGCGCCTTGGAACGGAGATAAAAAAGGACAATCTGCTTAAATATGCCACCAAAACCACGAGGTCGTCTGAAAACCAATGTATCCGGTTTCAGACGACCTTTTTTACAACGATGCAAATCAAGAATAGAGAAAACAGTCAAGCGGATACAAGACAGCAAACCGCAGATATGTTGGACTGTCGTGGATTCAAATACAAACAAGCCAAGCCACGAGCCGCCATTTCTGCACAGATATTTCCACTTCGGTTTACCCTTGCCCAACTTTCTCCATAACGCTACCGCCCTTCTGCAAATAGTTTTTAGTTTTGCTTGATGCTCGCCGTCTTATATCGACAATATACGAATCCGCTCTATTTGCAATTGATTTCTTCACGCTCCCTTCGTTCATATAAAAAGGTCGTCTGAAACCCTGTTTTGGATTTCAGACGACCTTTGCTTTACTTCAGCTAAGAGCCGTTAGCCTACCACTGGTACAACGCACCTGCTCCGACACCGACGTGGCCGTCTGTGTTGGCAGAGAAGTTGCCTTTAACAACCCAGTTACCGCCGTCGCTCATCGCAGACACACCGATTGCCATGGCGGATTGACCACCGTAGTAGCCGCTGCCCACGCCGATACCGGTTGCACCCGGACGGGTTACTTGCGGAATCGAGCCTTGTGCAATCGCACCCGCTACACCTGCGTAGGCTTTTTTGCCGACGCGTTCGATGTTGTTTTGCAGGGCGTTACCCACGCCGGCGAGCTGGTTCAGGTTGACCGCATCGGTACCCTCTTTCGCCGGAGCGACGTTGGTGATGCGTTGTCCGCCGTTGTTCAGACCGATCGGGCTGAGGCTGACGGTATTCGCCGGATTATGGGCGGTCGGTGCAGCGATGCTGACACCTTGCGCGTTAACGGTTACACCGCCTGCGGTCACGCTGGTTACGTCGAGTTTATCGGCAGTAGCAACGTTATACACGGTCTGACCGCTGTTGCCGGTCGTTTGGTTAACGACGACGTTCTTACCTGCGGTAACTTCGGTTTTCGCCGCAGTCGCTTGTGTCGCTACGTTGGCAATCGCCTGATTGGTGTAATACAACTGGCTGCCGTTGATTGCATCGGTCGAATCC
>CAUOMQ010000217.1:0-2549 GCA_963456805.1 uncultured Neisseria sp.
ACAGCCAAACCGGCCGCAGCGAAACCTTCGCCTTCGACCCCGCCCACAACATCCTCGACATCCCAACATCTACTCCCTCTCCCGTGGGAGAGGGCTGGGGAGAGGGCAAAACGACCTTTCCGATTTCAGACGACCCCAAAATTCAAGGTCGTCTGAAATCACCTGCCAACCCTAACCCTGTCAGCGGCAACCGCCTCAAAGAATACAACGGCATCGAATACACCTACGACGCCTTGGGCAACCTGATCTACCGCCAGCTGCCTAATGGCGAAAACCAATATTACCAATACGATTTAGAAAATCAGCTCGTCCGCGCCGAAATCAAAAAGCCCGCCGGCAATACTGAGATTTGGACATACGCCTACGACCCGTTCGGACGACGCCTCTCCAAAGAGCGCCAAGACAAACTCGCCTGGACGAGTACCGACCCCAAACGCACCCACTTCGTCTGGGACGGCAGCCGCCTGTTGCAGGAGTACACCTACAAAGGCAGCTATACCTATATCTACACCGACCAAGACAGCTATGAACCGCTGGCGCAAGTCTTTGACAACGCCAAAGACGGCAAACAATACCTCGCCTATTTCCACAACGACCAAGTCGGCATCCCGCGCGAGATGACCGACATCCACGGCAATCTCTTATGGTACGGCGAATATACCGCCTGGGGTCGTCTGAAAAAGGACGGGCGGGTTTACAAGAACGCGCATCAGCCGTTCAGATTGCAGAACCAATACTTTGATGAAGAGACCGGACTGCATTACAACCTGATGCGCTATTACGAGCCTGAGGCCGGGCGGTTTGTGAATCAGGATCCGATTGGGTTGTTGGGTGGGGAGCATCTTTATCAATTTGCAGATAACGCTTTGGTTTGGTTTGACCCGTTGGGATTGAAAAAAACCTACGCGCAGCGCTTGGGTACTGCCGGCGAGCGCAGGGTAATGAAATATCTGGAAGGTACGGGATACAAAAAAGTCTTCTCTATTCAAAATGCCTCCGGAAACGGCTTGGATATTGTCGCATTGAGACCGGATGGGAAATATGACATATTTGAAGTTAAAAGTTCTAAACGTGGAAAATTTAAACTAAGCGAAAGACAGCAGAAAGGCGGTAAATGTTTTGCTGAGCAAGTGTTGACGGAAGATGTAACGGATAAGAAAAAGGCGGATATTTTATGAAAGGCTTAGACCGCAAAAAGACGCCTCTTGATAAGAAGAAGGCGCAAGAGATATTTAATAATATAGATAAAACCGAAACTGTCTTTGTTGATATGAATCATAAATTTCAAGCAACCCGCATGACATTTAGCCCATGGTAATTAATTTAGGAGCAAAAAATGAGCAAAAAACCCACCGCCGCCATGAAGCGCAATCTTGACCGTCTGGTTGAAAACATTACTACCGGTGACGACAGCGAAGACTATCAACGCGAACGCGGCTATCTGGACGAATACATCCGCCAAGGCACCACCCCGTTCACCCACCGCTGGTATGACGACTTTTTGGAGAAGGACTGTGAAGTCAGCTACACCGCCACCCAAGTCATCTACGATCTGCGCATGGAACTGTGCATCCCGCTTGCCGAATTTCTGCAAGCTCCAAGCGAAAGCCTGTTCCGCGCCATGATGGCAAAAGCCTATTTCCTTACCATGGGCTATGTACGCCACCACCTCACCGGCAGACCGCGCATTCCCTATATCAGCGTAAGCAATAGCTACTTCGCCTTCCTCGCCTCCCTCTTTTTCAGCCGCGACGAGCAGAGCCTCAGCTTCGCCGCCCTGCAAACCATCATTGCCAACCCAGACGAATGCATCCGACCGCAGGAAACCGATGCCGCCCGCACCCTCATCCCCCTGTCGTTCCGCCTCGCCCAAGACCATCTTGCCCTGCCGATTGACCAAACGCAGGCAGATTTGTTCGCCTTCTCCGAACTCTACCAAACCGCCTACGCAGGCTTTGACAGCAGCGACGCCGAACAGGTGAAGCAGATTTTCAACGACCTCGCCGACTACCATATCCGGCAAAGCCGCGACGATGAAAAAGGTTACCCCGAATTCGAATACACGTTGGAACAATGGATGCCGTGGGAAATCCTCGCCCTGCTGCGCCTGCGTACGCAAAAAGGCTTGGACAACAGTATGATTAGCCACCCGCTGATTACTCCGTTTCTCCCCTTTGTCGGCTTAGAACTGGGCGGCTTTTTCGACGACGCGCAAAAAAACCTGCGCCGCGCCGTGTTCAAAGAATTTGGTTACCAACCTGTTGTTGATTTATAAATATCTGTGGCAACAAGCGTGCGTTGGGTGGCTAAACTCAACCCAAAGCAGCCTGAAATCCTTGTTTCCCTGTTTTCAGCAAGCCGTAGCCCGCACAAAACTTTCAGTCTTGACGTAGGGTGTGTGCGGTACGTACACACGCGGTTTCTGTTTTTCAGACGACCTCAATACTTTCTTTGAGGTCGTCTGAACCATTTGTTCTTTAACAATCTCATTAGCAGTTAACATAGAGGTCGTCTGAAAACCGACTTTCAGACGACCTCTACCAAATCGC
>CAUOMQ010000218.1:0-2534 GCA_963456805.1 uncultured Neisseria sp.
AGTACATAAGGGCGTTGGCAACGCCGTATCATTGCAATTTTAATCCACTATATTTGGGAAAATTAAAGGTTTGGCTGGAACTTCGATGTTTGAAAAAATGTTTGTTTCAGACTTGTACAGCGTAATGTTGTATTGAGTTAGCTTGTTGAAGGTGCATCATTGGATTTTGCTCTTGTGAAAACGAAACGCGGTTTCTGCCGATGAGAAGCGTTTCATCATAAACGGCGTCGTTTTCAGACGACCTTTATGACCCATATAAAAAACGTCGTCTGAAATTTTCAGACGACGTTTTGTTGTCGGCAATCAATCAATATTTATTGATGTTGCTGTGGATATTGTATTGGTTGTGTTCCGTATCGTGGGAATCTTGCGGTTCGTTGCGGACGTGCGGTTTGTCGTCAGACATATTGTCCAGGTCGCGGCCGGGTTCGGATACGGTGTCGCCGATGTTGATGCTGGTCAGGTTTTCCAAAATGATGGCGGACGAGAGATGTTCGCCGGTGCGGTATACCATAGCCAATGCGGTTTCTTCGGCAGGGATGGAAACATATTTAACGATGTTCTTATGGCCTTTTTTGCCTTCTTCCAAATCGACTTTCACTTGGCGGTCGTGTTTGTAAATGCTCAAGACCGTGCCTTTGTCCAAGCCGTCGGCGGAACCTTTGTTCAGGGTAACGGTTTGGAATTGTCCGGCTTCGTGTACGCCGTCGAGGATGGAGATGACTTTACCGTCGATGTGTTGCGTCGGTGCGTGCGGCATGATTTGGAAAGGCTCGGTTTCGCCCTCCATTTTCAGCAGGAAATCGCCTTTGCGGATTTCGGAAACGGCTTCTTCCACAATCATAGGCTGCGCGGTTTGGGTCGGCACTTTCGCCAGCGGGTGCAGGCGGGTGTAGTATTCGCCGTCTTTCAGGTATTTGCGGTCTTCGTCGGAAGCGGAGTCCAGCGCGCTGTTGGTGTAGGGCAGGGTGCTGACGATGCCGCTGAAGACGACTTCTTGACCGAGGTATTTACGGGTATCGGGATCGGTCAGGTCTTTGACGGCGCGGTAAACCAGATAGCGGCCGGGTTCGGTAACGCCGTAGGCGTACACGCGTTCGCCTTTGCTGTACATGATGCGGTTGTCAGGGCCGTCGATCAGGCGCGGTGCGTCTTGGGTCTTCATTTGGTCGATGAACTGCGGATGTTGCATGAACATGCGGTAGAAGTTCACGTTGACGGTTTGGATGCCGTAGCCTGAAGAGGTTTCGCGGACGCGCGGGCTGAGTTTGATGACCGGAATGCCGTCATTGCCTGCGGAGCCGTTTTCGAAGCCCAGTTGCGGGCGGCCGTTGACGTAGCGCAAAACCAACACCTGACCCGGATAAATCAGATGTGGATTGCGGATTTCGCCGCGGTTTGCGCCCCAAAGGCGGTTCCACTGCCACGGGCTGTACAGATATTTGCCGGAGATGCCCCAGAGTGTGTCGCCGTTTTTCACGACGTAGCGTTGCGGCGCATCGGGGCGCACTTTTAATGAAGCTGCTTGAGCGTGGGCGGAAATTGCCATGCCCGCGACACAAAGCAGGGTTATAATACGTTGTTGCATAACCGTTCCCCTTGAAATTGATTCGGTTTGTCTTTAAATGATAAACGGAGAAAATGAAATGGCCGGGAGTTTGCAAAAACCGCCGTCCCCCTTTAAAAAACGTCAATAGGCGTTTCGTGCGCATTGAACAGAAATTCATTGACGCATATTTTATCATTGAATGTTAGTGTCATCACGGGAATTGTGAAGACAGGCGCAAAATTTGTATGAAAACACACACAATCTGCTGCCGGACGCGTTTGAATGCGCGTCCCGAGTATTGAAAAACGAAGAGAAAATTATGGCTTTACTGAATATCCTGCAATATCCCGACGAGCGACTGCACACCGTGGCGAAGCCTGTCGAGCAAGTCGATGAGCGCATCCAAAAGCTGGTTGCCGATATGTTTGAAACCATGTACGAAGCGCGCGGTATCGGGCTGGCGGCGACGCAGGTCGATGTGCACGAGCGTGTGGTTGTGATGGATTTGACCGAAGACCGCAGCGAGCCGCGCGTGTTCATCAACCCCGTCATTGTTGAAAAAGACGGCGAAACCACTTACGAGGAAGGCTGCCTGTCCGTGCCGGGCATTTACGACACCGTTACCCGCGCCGAGCGCGTCAAGGTCGAGGCTTTGAACGAAAAAGGCGAGAAATTCACGCTGGAGGCGGACGGGCTGTTGGCGATTTGCGTGCAGCACGAGTTGGATCACCTGATGGGCATCGTTTTTGTCGAACGCCTGTCGCAGCTCAAACAGGGTCGGATTAAGACCAAACTGAAAAAACGTCAGAAACACACCATCTAAAAGCCGAATGATACGGTCGAACAGGTCGTCTGAAAGAGGAAAGCGGCAGCAAGCCGTTGTTTTTCAAACTTTCAGACGACCTGTCGCAATGTTTGCCGTTGCGCTATATATAGTGGATTAACTAAATCAGGACAAGGCGACGAAGCCGCAGACAGTACAGAT
>CAUOMQ010000219.1:0-2533 GCA_963456805.1 uncultured Neisseria sp.
GACAGGGATGGATGGGTAAAGAGGGGTATTCGGTGCGTATGGCAGTTAAACGGGGATGGGCTGTTGCTGAAGTGAAAGTTGGCAGGCATCAAAAAAGGTCGTCTGAAAATGTTCAGACGACCTTTTGCAGGGTATTCAAGCTAGGATTTATTTATCGCGGCTGAATACGATTTTGGTTGCTTGGATGGCTACGCAGACTGCACCGCCGATGAAGATCAAGTCGGCTGCTGTGCGTACCCAGCGCAGGGTGTCGAGGATTTCCATTTGCAGGAATTCTTCGCTACGGGCATACCACAGGCCATGAGTGATGGAGGCGTATGCTTGAATCGCGCCGACAGGCAGCAGGCTGATGGCGATCATGCCGACCAAGCCGCCGTTGAGCAGCCAGAAGCCCCAAGTCATGAGTTTGTCGTCGAATTTTGCGTTTGGTTTCAGGTAGCGGGCAACCAGCAAGACGAAGCCCAGTGCCAAGAAGCCGTACACACCGAACAAGGCTGCGTGTGCGTGAACTGCGGTAGTGTTCAAGCCTTGGATGTAGAACAGGGAAATCGGCGGGTTAATCAGGAAGCCGAATACGCCGGCACCGATCATGTTCCAGAAGGCAACTGCGACGAAGCACATCAGCGGCCAACGCAGGCGTTTCGCCCATTCGGACAGGTGTTGGTAAGACCAGTGTTCGTAAGCTTCACGACCCAGCAATACCAGCGGTACGACTTCCAATGCGGAGAAGCAGGCGCCGATTGCCATAGAGGCGGAGGTAGAACCGGAGAAGTACAGGTGGTGCAGCGTACCCGGGATACCGCCCAACATGAAGATGGCGGCGGCAGCCAGAGTGGATGCGGTAGCGGTACTGCGGCGGACGAAGCCCATGTTGTAGAAGATGAAGGCGAAGGCTGCGGTAGCGAATACTTCGAAGAAGCCTTCTACCCACAGGTGAACCACCCACCAGCGCCAGTATTCCATCACGGCAATCGGGGATTTTTCGCCGTAGAACAGACCGGGCGCGTAGAACACGCCGACACCGACCATGGAGGCAACGAAGATTGCCAGCAGGTTTTTGTCCACGCCTTTTTCTTTAAAGGCGGAAACGGTACAGCGCAGCATCAGGAACAGCCACAACAGCAGGCCGACCATCAGCAGGAGTTGCCAGAAACGGCCCAAGTCGAGGTATTCGTAACCTTGGTGTCCAAACCAGAAGTTGAATTTAGGCGGAATGACGTGGGTCAGGGCGAAGAAGTTACCTGCGTAAGAACCACCGACTACGATAAACAGGGCGATGTACAGGAAGTTTACGCCGGCGCGTTGGAACTTGGGATCTTTGCCACCGTTAACAATCGGAGCCAGGAACAGACCTGCTGTCAGGAAGCCGGTTGCAATCCAGAAGATGGCGGATTGGATGTGCCAAGTACGGGTCAATGCGTAAGGGAACCAGTCGGACATTTCGAAGCCGAGTGCTTCGTCGATGCCGTAGAAACCTTGACCTTCGACGGTGTAGTGCGCGGTCAGGCCGCCCAGCAACACTTGTACCACAAACAGGGCGACTGTCAGGAAGACGTATTTGCCCAATGCTTTTTGGGAAGGAGTCAGCTGTACTTTGGAAATCGGGTCTTCAGTCGGAACTTCTACTTCTTCGTGTTTGGTCAGGAAGGAGTAACCCCACATCAGCAGGCCGATACCCATCAAGAGCAATACAACGCTGGTGAACGACCACATGTAGTTTTCAGTAGTCGGTACGTTGTTGATCAGAGGCTCGTGCGGCCAGTTGTTGGTGTAGGTGAAGTTCTCGTCAGGACGGTTGGTCGCAGCAGACCATGAAGTCCAGAAGAAGAAGTTGAACAGTTTTTCACGCGCTTCTTTACTTGGCAATGTGTTGTTTTTCATTGCGAAGTGTTCGCGGGTCGTCTGAAGGGCGGGATCGTCGCTGTATACGCCGTGGTAGTAAGGCAGGATGCTCTCAATGGCTTTGACACGGGTATCGCTGATAACGACGCTGCCGTCTTCTTTAATACGGCTTTGGTTGCGGTATTCGTCGGCAAGGCGGGTTTTCAGTACGGCTTGTTCTTCAGGAGAAACTTCGTTGAATTTTTTGCCGTAAGTCTCTTGCGCAGTCAAATCCAACCATGCGACAAGCTCGCGGTGCAGCCAGTCGGCTGTCCAGTCCGGAGCTTGGTATGCGCCGTGTCCCAATACGGAGCCGACTTCCATACCGCCGGTGGTTTGCCAGGCAGACTGACCTGCCAAAATATCGTCTTTGGTCATCAGTTGAGTGCCTGATGCCGAAACGACTCTTTCAGGGTAAGGCGGGGCTTTTTTATAAACCTCGCTGCCCATGTAGCCAAGAATGGTAAAGCAGACTGCCAGGACGGCAAACAGCAAGTACCATAGCTTCTTGTACTGTCCCATTTCAGAACTCCTTATTTTGGTAAAAAGTGGTTGCTTATAAATTCATACTATATGAATGTTAAAGATTGTAGCACTCTTTTCAGGCAAAAGAAATATTCTCTTAACAACAATCTTTAAAAAACAGATATAT
>CAUOMQ010000220.1:0-2532 GCA_963456805.1 uncultured Neisseria sp.
TAACAAGATAGCCAGTATGATCTTAATCCTGTTTCAAGCTTAATCTTTCTTTCTCCTCTATTAGGGGAGGAAATCAGCATTGTTGCCTCATTGAAGGATTGCTCCTCACCTTTAAAATTCAAGCCATAGGGAGCAATAAAAATACCTGCCAAAAGAATGCAAAACAACGAGAAAAATAAAGAAATAATATAATATTTAAATTTCATGTTTAACCTATATATGAAAAGACATGGTAAATAAAATTTGGCTGAAAATACAATAAAAGGTCGTCTGAAAATATTCAGACGACCTTTTTGATATTTTCAAAAAACCTGATGTAAGGGCCAAACTATTCGACTCGTCTGAAACTGAAGTTCTGCGTCGCAAGCCAGCACACGCCTGAGCCTATGCAGACCATAATCGCGCCCTGCCAAAACTGTACAGACAGGGGCGCATTGAGCAGGACGGAGGAAATGAGAGCAGAAAAAATGGGAATGAAATAGGAAGCGCCTGCCAAGACGGTCATATTGCCGCATGAAATGCCGATGTTCCAAACCGCATAGCCCAAGCCCATGCAGGCTGCGGCGGCAACGGCATAAAGTATGGCGCCGGTATCGAAATGAAGGCTGCCGTAGCCGCCTGCGAAATATTTTGCCCACAGGATGCAGGAGACGAGGAGGAAGAAAAAACCGACGGCATTGCCCTGCGCTTTGGTTCTGGCGGTCAGGGTGCAGTATGCCGCCCAAAACAGCGCGTCCAACAATGCCATGATGTAACTGAGCGGATTGGTTCGGACGTTGCCGATAATCTCGGGCAAAGAGAATCCGCCGTCACCGCCTAAAACGATCGCGATACCTATAAACGAAAGGGCAAAGCCTATGCCTATCCACCATTTTGCCGGCTGCTTGTTAAACCAAACCGCACCGATGATGGTAAACGTCGGCCAAAGATAATTGACCATGCCGACTTCGACCGCTTGGCGTGCGTTGTCGGCAAAACCGATGGAAAGAGACAGGCACAATTCGCAGCCAACGAAAAAAATGCTTGCCCAAAAAAGGTAGCTGCGGCTGAACTGCCGCAGATTCGGCAATCCGAAAATAGCCAAGAGCAACAAAGTGGAAAGGCTGTACATCACCGCCGCGCCGCCGACCGCCCCCATGTGCAGGCTCAAGGCGCGTATCAATCCGACTACGGAACTCCAAAAGGCTACGGCAAGCAGACCTATGGATGTGGCTTGATTGGGGGTAAATGCGTGTTGGAGCAGACGGTTCATGATGTGTTGTGTTGGAATTTGTTTTATTGTGTAATTTTTTGATATTTTACGCCTCCTGTTTGCATAATCAAGAGGAAAGGTCGTCTGAAAACACGACTCCGTCACCATTTCTCTCCCCCTCTCCCAATCCAGAATATAACGAAATCGCATTAAATTAAAACCAAGCATTCTTTCCGTTTTTCAGACGACCTGTTTACAGTATCGCCACTGTTTTCAGAAAAATCACCATTCAACCAAACAATTAAAGCCGCGCAGGCAAACGTTCTGCCTCAAGCAGCCGTCCGTACAAAGGAACCGACATGACCCCAGCCAACCCGCTTCCCACCGAACTTTCCGCACAACTCGCCGCCCTCTCGCCTACACAGCTCGCTTGGCTTTCCGGCTACTGCTGGGCGCAAAGTCAAGGGGCGGCGGGCGGTTTGAGTGTTTCCGCCGCTCCCGCCGTTGCAGCTCCCGCGCGACGCGTGTTGGTCTTATCCGCCTCGCAAACGGGCAATGCGCGCGGCGTGGCCGAATCCCTGCACGCCAAACTCAAAACCGCCGGCGTAGAAGCCGTATTGAGCAGCGCGGGGGACTTCAAAAGCAAAACCCTGCCCGATGAAGACATCGTGTTATTGGTAACATCCACGCAAGGCGAGGGCGAGCCGCCCGAAGAAGCCCTGCCGCTGTATAAATTCGTCTTCGGCAAAAAAGCCCCCGATTTGGGCAAACTCACTTTTGCCGTCTTAGGTTTGGGTGATTCTTCCTATCCCAATTTCTGCCAAGCGGGCAAAAACTTTGACGCCAAATTTGCCGAACTGGGCGCACGTCGTCTGAACGACTTGGGCATCTGCGATTTAGAGTTCCAAAGCGCCGCCGACGCATGGATAGAAGCCGTCGTCCCCCTAGTTGCCGAGCTTGCCGCGCAAACCGCCGCCGCATCCGTGGCAACCCCTGCCGCCCTTCAAACCGCAGGCACTGTCTATACCAAAGACAAACCCTATACCGCCACCCTGTCCGTCCGCCAAAAAATCACGTCCCGCTCCGCCGAAAAAGACGTGGAGCACATCGAAATCGACCTGTCCGGCTCCGGGCTGCACTATCAGGCAGGCGACGCATTGGGCGTACTCCCGCTCAACGATTCAGCGTTGGTTCAAGAAATTCTCGATTTGCACCAATTAAGCGGGGAAGAAAAAATCCGCCTTTCAGACGACCTCAAAACCGACATCCGCACCGCCCTGACCGAGTTCTCCGATATCACACAAAACACGCCGGCACTCGTGCAGCAATATGCCGAGTTG
>CAUOMQ010000221.1:0-2508 GCA_963456805.1 uncultured Neisseria sp.
GTACTGTCTGCGGCTTCGTCGCCTTGTCCTGATTTAAAGTTAATCCACTATAAAAAAATTCCAAATTTCAAAAGGTCGTCTGAAACGCTAGATGAAGCATTTTCAGACGACCTTTTTCTATTCGAATCAAACACGGATGTCGGGTACTTTATTGAACAGACGATAGAAATTGTCGCTAGTGTAAGCGGCAAGCGTTTCTACGGGTTCGCCGCGCAGTTTCGCCACAAATTCGGCGGTGTAACGGACATAGGAAGGTTCGTTAGGCTTACCGCGTTTGGGGACCGGGGCGAGGAATGGGGAGTCGGTTTCGACCAGCATTCGATCCGCAGGGACGTATTTGGCAGCTTCTTGAATTTGCGGGGCATTTTTGAAGGTAACAATGCCAGAGAAGGAAATGTACAGCCCCAAATCCAAAGCGGCTTTGGCAAAAGCGGTATCTTCGGTGAAGCAGTGGATAACACCGGAATTGATTTGACCTTCTTTCAGAATCGCCAAAGTATCGGCGGCGGCATCGCGGGTGTGGACAATCACGGGCAAACCGCTTTCGTTGGCGGCTTGGATGTGTTCGGCGAAGCGGCGGTGCTGCCATGCCAAATCGCCTTTGCACCAGTAATAATCCAAGCCCGTTTCGCCTATGCCGACGACTTTCGGGTGTTTTGCCGCTTCCACCATTTCAGCGACGGTAAATTCTTCGGCTTCTTGGCTGTCAGGGTGGACGCCTATGGTGCAGTAAACCTGCTCATTGGCTTGGGCGATGTCGAAGACTTCGGCGAAACTCTGTTTGCTCACGCTGATGGCAAGCGCCTGCTTGACGCTTTGTTCTTCCATGTTGGCAAACACTTCAGGCAGGCGGTTGCTCAAGCCTTCGAAATTGAGGTGGCAGTGCGAATCGATTAAATGCATGATTTTAAAGCGTGAAGGTAACGCGGTCGCTGCGCAGTTTCGGTCCCAGCTCGCCTTCAATCAGGGTTTTCGCCTGAAGGCAGCTTTCGTGTTCGGAAAATGCCAGCCCGACGCCTTTAGGGCGGTGGGCGGAAGTACGGGCGGGGTTGATCCAGACGACTTTGGTAGGCAGGAAGCGTTTGGGGTAATCGGCGATTTCAACGGCGAGCAGGATGTCTTCGCCCAATGAAAATACGTCTTCGGTCGGAACGAAAAGTCCGCCGTGTTCGAGAAACGGCATATAGCAGTTGTAGAGCAGGGTCGGGTCTTTAAGCTGCAACGCCATCATTTTCGCCGGAATGTCTTTATTGTTGTTTACCATTTTGTTTTACCTTATCTGATTATTTGTTTTGCCAAAATTCGAGATATTCAGTCAATAGATACTCAAGCTGCATTTTAACACTCAAGGTGTGGTATCCGTAAGGGCTGAGTGCGTTCAGACGACCCGTCAGCGCAAACAGGCGGCGCGGATCGGTTTTGGAAGCCGTCTGCGACAATGCCTGCGCGTAATCGGGATAATAAAGCGGCGGCATTTGTTGTTGCGCCAAGCCGACATCCAACAGCCATTTCTGCATCCAATCGATGAAGACTGCCAACGGCTGCTTGTGTTTGTCAAACGCAGCGGCATAGTCGAGTATCGTCAACAGTCGCGGGGCGGCAAGCAAAGTGAGCAATTCTTCGCGCAAGTCATCCATTTCAGGCGCATGGGCAAACAAAGGCGCACCGCTGTGAAAAGCCAGCAGCGATTCCGCATCGTCTACACCTTCTTCGCGAAGATACGCCAAAGCTTCGTCGCGCGAAGGTGCGGGCAAAACCATCTGGCGGCAACGGCTTTTAATGGTCGGAAGAAGCTTGTCGCGCGCATGCGTAACCATCAAAAAAACAACATGTTGCGGCGGTTCTTCCAAAGCCTTAAGCAAGCCGTTTGCCGCCTGCACGTTCATACTTTCAGCGGGATGCACCAATACCACCCGCAATCCGCCGCGCACAGCCGTCAGATAAATGTTTTCCACAATATCGCGCACGGCATCGATTTTAATCTGCAACAATTTTCGCCCGACCGCACCGTCTTCGGGGATTTCAGGAGTGAGTTCGTAAAAATCGGGATGGCTGTTTTGCAAAAACAAATGACACGAAGCGCATACGCCGCAAGGCTGATGATCTTCCCGAGGCGATTCGCACAGCAAAGCCTGCGCCACAAACCGCGCAAACGCCGTCTTACCGGTGTTTTCCTTGCCGGTAAACAGCCAAGCGTTCGGACGATTTTCCCAATGGTCGGTAAGCTGCCGCCACTGGTTTTGATGCCACGGATAAATCATATTAGAAAGTACAAGCGTTTGAACAAAAGCGTGATTATACAGGGAAATGTTAGAGGTCGTCTGAAGCCGAGAATACAATTCGAAACGGTTATAGCATCGTTTCTATCCTCTTTCCGCCTCTTCTCAGCCTTTTTGACCCTCCCTTCTCCTCAAAAGGTTCCCTGCCCCTATTCCCCTAGCGTCATCTACCGCAACGGACGTGAACGCGCTATTTGGCGGGGACGTAGTCGGCATAGTGCGCCGGCAA